>NZ_AP031500.1:1082500-1295000 GCF_042847215.1 Gilvimarinus japonicus | reverse complement strand
TCTGTGGCTTTGTCGCCCGCTTCGGTTAAGGTTTTTTGCGTCGCGTGCATCAAGCCTTCTAGCGTATTACGAGTAGTGACACGCTGCTCAAATTTCTTATCCGCTTCGGCGTTAGCTTCAGCATCCTGCACCATTGATTCGATTTCATCGTCAGACAAGCCCGAAGAGGCTTTAATAACGATAGACTGTTCTTTACCAGTGGCCTTATCTTTGGCGCTCACGTTCAGAATACCGTTAGCGTCAATATCAAAGGTTACCTCTACCTGAGGCATGCCCCGTGGCGCTGGCGGAATATCAGCCAAATCAAAGCGGCCCAAAGATTTGTTCTGCGACGACTGCTTGCGCTCACCCTGCACCACGTGAATCGTTACCGCGGTTTGGTTGTCTTCGGCCGTTGAGAACACCTGTGACTTTTTCGTCGGGATCGTGGTGTTTTTCTCAATCAATGGTGTCGCCACACCACCCATAGTCTCAATACCCAAGGTCAGAGGCGTTACATCCAACAACAGTACGTCTTTTACGTCACCAGACAATACAGCACCCTGAATCGCCGCACCCATGGCCACCGCCTCATCTGGGTTTACGTCTTTGCGTGGCTCTTTACCAAAGAAGTCAGCAACCGCTTTTTGTACCATTGGCATACGGGTTTGACCGCCCACCAGAATAACATCGCTGATATCGCTAGCCGAAACGCCAGCATCCTTAATGGCCATTTTTACCGGCTCGAGTGAACGAGTTACCAGATCTTCCACCAAAGACTCAAGCTTGGCGCGAGACAACTTAACCACCAAGTGCTTAGGGCCGGTGTTATCGGCCGTAATGTACGGTAGGTTCACCTCAGTTTGCTGACTAGACGACAACTCAATCTTGGCTTTCTCGGCGGCCTCTTTCAGGCGCTGCAAAGCCAAAGGATCATTGTGCAAGTCAATGCCCTGCTCTTTTTTGAACTCGGCCGCCAAATAGTTAATCAGCACCAAGTCAAAGTCTTCACCACCCAAGAAGGTGTCACCGTTGGTGGACAGCACTTCAAACTGGTGCTCGCCATCAACGTCGGCAATTTCGATAATTGAAATATCAAAGGTACCGCCACCCAAGTCGTAAACAGCAATGGTGCGGTCGCCTTTTTTCTGATCCATACCGTAGGCTAGCGCCGCTGCGGTAGGCTCGTTAATAATGCGTTTAACATCCAAGCCCGCAATTTTACCGGCGTCTTTTGTTGCCTGGCGCTGCGAATCATTAAAGTAGGCAGGAACCGTAATAACCGCCTCGGTCACCGCTTCGCCCAGGTAATCCTCGGCGGTTTTCTTCATTTTCTTCAGCACTTCAGCTGAGATTTGTGGTGGTGCTTTTTTGTCGCCTTTGGTTTCAACCCAAGCGTCGCCATTATCAGCGGCAACAATTTTGTAAGGCACCATCTTGATGTCTTTTTGCACAACATCGTCTTTAAACTTACGGCCAATCAAACGCTTAACCGCGTACAAAGTGTTGTGCGGGTTGGTCACGGCCTGGCGTTTGGCGCTCTGTCCCACCAGCACTTCATCATCATTGGTAAACGCCACGATCGACGGTGTGGTGCGATCGCCTTCGGCGTTTTCAATTACTTTAGCTTTATCGCCTTCTAGAATGGCTACACACGAGTTAGTGGTACCCAAGTCAATGCCAATAATCTTACCCATGAATCAATCTCCTAAACATTGTCTTTCTGTACTGTTGACCAAGCACGCAATCGGCGGGTCGTTAACAACAAAACAGCACAGAGAATTTATACAGTAAGTGCACAACGCACTATTCCCAGTCAGTAGTAGCTATATGGGCGCCGTTAACGATTTTTCAAGCCTCTAACGACGCAAACAGCGAAACTTTTAACCCTTGGCAACCACCACCATCGCCGGACGTACCAACCGACCATGCAGGGTATAACCCTTCTGAAAGACGTCAATAACCGTATTCGGCTCAACATCCGGGTTGTCAATCATGGTCATCGCTTGATGCAACTGCGGATCAAAGGGCTCACCGGCAGGATTAAGCGCAAGCACTTGGTGACGCGCCAAACTGTCAGTAAAAGACTTCAGCGTCAGCTCAATACCCTCAATAATGGGTTTGTTGGCCTCAACGTCACGATCGATAGTGGCTAGCGCCCGCTCTAAATTGTCGACGACAGGCAGCAAATCTATCACCAGTTTCTCCTGGCCAAACTTGTGCGCTTTCTCGACATCTTGCTCTGCGCGACGGCGGCTGTTTTGCGCGTCCGCCTGCGCCCGCAGCGTTTGCTCTTTGGCTGATGCCAAGGCGTTAGCCAAGGTCTCTACCTGAGCACTCAGCGTATCGGCATCATTGACCAGCTGCTCTTCAGGTTGCTCGGTTTCGGGCGAATCTGGCGCCTCGGACTCTTGTTGATCGTTATGTTCTTGATCTGTCACCTTGCTCTCCATCGTGAATGGTTGAACGAATCTCTGCCGGATATGGGGTTAGCAGAGCGACTTTCAAGGGGTAGACCCTCCATTTTTTATCTAGCAGGGCTCAAAAAAAACCTGTATAAATAACCAGAAAAGACCACCCAAACACGGAGCACGGTATGTTAAGCCACCTGAGCATTCAGAACTTTACCCTGGTAGAGAGGCTGGATCTTGACCTAAAGGCAGGCATGACGGTTATCACCGGTGAGACAGGGGCCGGTAAATCGGTGCTGCTAGAAGCGCTGGGACAAACACTCGGCGACCGGGCCGATGCGTCGCGGGTAAGGCACGGCAGCAAACGTGCCGACATTGCCGCCACCTTTGAACTGGCCACCAACCCGCGGGCGCGCCGCTGGCTAACTCAGGCCGACCTAGCACAGCAAGACGCCCCAGATGAATGCTTATTGCGCCGTACCGTCACCGGAGAGGGCCGCTCTAAGGCCTACATCAATGGCCACCCTGCCACCCTGGCGCAGCTGCGTGAGCTGGGCGATATGCTGATGGACATCCACAGCCAGCACGAACACCAATCGCTTTTGGTAAAAGACAATCACCGCCGCCTGCTGGACGACTACGCCGGCCACAACACACTGGTGCAAGAGGTAAAAACGGCCTACAGCAGCTGGCACGAACTAGCCGCCAGCTTGCAGCATCGCCGCGAAAACGCCGATGAAGTGAACGCCCGCTATCAGCTGGTGCACTATCAGGTCGAGGAGTTAGACCAACTCAACATTCAGGCAGACGAGATAACCGCACTGGAGCAAGAGCAGCGCGAGCTAACCTGCGCGGAAGATTTACTGCAAACCAGCGCCCAAGTGCTTGCCCTGTGCAGCGACGATGAGCAGGGGCTACAAACAGGCCTGAGCCGGGCACTGCAGATGCTGCGCAAACTCAATAACAAGCCCGCGGCGCTGACTGAGGCCGAGCAGCTGCTGAGCGAAGCCGAGATACAGCTAGAAGAGGCGCAGCACAGCCTTGAGCACTTTGGCGATAGTTTTAGCCTCGATCCCGAGCGCCTACAGTGGGTCGAGGATCGGTTATCGAGCATTTACGACGTAGCCCGCAAGCATCGTGTAGCTCCCGAAGAGCTACCCAAAATTCACGAGGCACTGGCGCACGAGCTGGCAAGTCTGGGCGGGGGCGACGAGCGGCTGGAAGCGATGGCCCGCGAGGTCGCTCAGCTAGAGCAAGAATTTCGCACAAAGGCCGGCGAGCTATCCAGCAAGCGACGCAAAACAGCGGCCACCCTCTCTAAAAAGGTAAACGCGCACCTCAAGGCCCTGGCCATGGAGCACGCCAAACTTACGGTTGAGTGTAAGCCAAGAGACGACCGCCCCAGCGCCCATGGTTTAGAGGATATTGAACTGCTGATCAGCACCAACCCCGGACAACCAGCCGCACCACTGGCCAAGGTCGCCTCCGGCGGGGAGCTATCGCGGGTTAGCCTGGCCATTCAGGTGGTGGCTGCCGAGCGCAGTGCAATTGCCAGCTTGGTGTTTGATGAGGTGGACGTCGGTATCGGCGGCGCGACCGCCGATACCGTAGGGCGACTTCTGCGACAACTCGCCAGCCGCGGACAAATTTTATGTGTCACCCACTTGGCACAAGTCGCCAGCAAAGGGCACCAGCATTTGCGTGTCGAAAAAACCAGTCGCAGCAAATCAGCAGAGACGGCACTGATTGAGCTTGAAGGTAACGATAAGGTGGAGGAGCTAGCGCGTATGCTTGGCGGCGCGACCATCACCGAAGAGTCGCGCGCCCATGCCCAGCAGATGTTAGGGGATGCCGCTGAGGCTTAAGATTTTTTAGGTTTTACGTAAAGCACCAGCGAGTGATCTTCCAGCTCATAGCCGTGTTCGTCGGCTATGCGCTGCTGCAGCTGCTCAATCTCTTCGTTGTGGAACTCAATAACCCGGCCTGAGTCCAAGCACACCATGTGATCGTGATGCTCGCCGCGGGAGATCTCAAATACCGAGTGGCCGCCATCGAAATTGTGGCGAACCACCAATCCGGCGCTCTCAAATTGAGTCAAAACGCGGTAGACCGTTGCCAGCCCCACGTCGTCGCCAGCCTCCATCAAGGCTTTGTAGACGTCCTCGGCGCTCATGTGATGATCTTCCGACGACTCGAGCATCTGCAAGATTTTAACCCTTGGCAGAGTAACTTTAAGTCCGGCTTTGCGTAATTCTTGGTTTTCATCAGCCATTTTTCGTCTAAGCCCTTCTCAGTGTTCGTTATGTTCAGGTATTATCGCCCATTCATTTTAGCAAGTGGAACCCCTGTAATGAAAATAATCAAAACGCCCCTCCTGCTCGTCTGCCTAATATCTGTATTGGCGGGGTGTCAGTATTTTCAATTCCCCGGTGTTCACAAGATCAATATACAGCAAGGGCACATCTTAACCGAGGAAATGATTTCTCAGCTTGAGCCCGGCCTCAATAAGCGCCAAGTGCGCTATATTCTCGGCACACCTTTGATTGACGATATTTTTAATGATGATCGCTGGGATTACTACTACAGCCTGAAGATGGGCGACGGTCGCTTTTTTAAGCGGACGTTAACGGTTTATTTTGACGGCGACTCTATGACCCATTTTACCGGCGAGAACCTGCCGGAAGACAAAGATGAGGACGCGGATAACGAAAATAACGAGGGCGACGACGACAAAGAACCCGAAACCCCACTGCCAACCAACAGCTAAAAACGCTTTTAATGAGGGCCGCATAAACTTAGTGCGGCCCTACCCACACCCATTAATTGCAATTAATTCGCTTCGCAAACACGGTTACGCCCTTCAGCCTTAGCGCGATACAGGGCCTGATCGGCAATCTCGAGTAAATTACTGCCGCCCGCACAGCGATCGCTGCTTACCAAACCACAACTTAAACTTACATTAAAAGTAGTACCACTGGCGTTAAACGTCACCGCCGCAAAACTCTCACGCAAGTCATTAAGTATCAGCTTGGCCGCTGCCGTATCACACTCTGGTAAAGCCACAACAAATTCTTCCCCGCCATAGCGACCAATACTATCTGTCTGGCGTAGCCGCTGGCGTAATAGTTGCGCTAGCGCCCGGATCACGCGATCTCCAATGGCGTGGCCGTAAGTATCGTTTACGTTTTTAAAATGATCCAGGTCGATCATGGCAACGCAGACAGGTTTACCTAAACGTCTCGCCCGCTGCTGCTCAATATTTACCCGCTCTTTTATACGAGCATGCGTAAGCAAGCCCGTTAAACTGTCCCGGTCAATCGCCTCACTGAGCTGGCGAGAGCGCGCCGCCCGCACACATACGGCACTGACCAAACGCAAATCAGAGATAGGCTTGGTCAGAAAGTCTTCTCCACCGTAGCCTACCGCGTTGGCCTGAACCTGCTCGTCGCTCTCGGACGATAAATAGGCAATCGCCACCCGCAGCCAATCGGGGTTAAGGCGTATAAGTTGCGCCACCTCATAGCCGCGACACTCTGGTAAGTGTAAATCCAATAACACCAGCTCGGGGTGAAAATCACGCATCACCTCCAACACCTCGCGCGGATCAGAGATTAACTCTACCCGCATACCGGCGTGCTCCAACACCACTTTGTAGTGACGCGCCAACAAAACGTCATCATCGACAATCAGTATTCGGTAAGGGGAGCTTTGCGCCAGTTTTAGTTGCGACTCCAGGCAATTAACAAGCTGTGGAATATCCAACGGTTTAACAAAATAACCCACGGCGCCGGCACGCACTGCTGCGAGGTACGCATCAAAATCGTCACGCGCCGTGATAAACACCACCGATAACGGGTCTATTGCTCTTTCCTGCAGGGCGGCAATGCTTTCGGGGCCAGTGCGACTGTCCCCAGAGAACATAACATCGACCAATAAAAAATCGGGACGAACCTTACCCACCGCCGCTTCAGCAGCATCCAACGTCACATAGTGCTCTACCCGATAACCAAAATTAGTCAGCGCCAGTTGCAGCTCAGCCGCCAAGTCTAAATCGTCTTCGAGCAAATAAATCAGATGCCGATCAGCGTCAGCAAGCTGCACGGCTTGGGAGTGTCCTGCTACCAACACATTAGCGGCGTCATCCGGCGCAGAGGCGTCAATCAAAACTCGCAACTGCTGAACCGCCGCGACAAACTCGGCAACCTCGGCCGTTGTGGGCGCTTCGCCACCTAACCACTTTTTGACGAGTTGTTCTTTCTCGCGAGATTGCACACTGAGCTCCGCAAACCCAAAGCTGCCAGCAGAGCCCGCCAGCTTGTGCAACTCTTGGTACAACGGCTGTAAAAGCTCGAGCGGCAAAGGCTGCTCGGCGTTGAGCTGCTCGGATGAATGCTCGAGCTTGGTTAAAACACTGGGCAACTTGGCAGCGTACTCGCGCCGCAAATTCTGCAATTGCTCAAGTGCATGCTGCTGAGCGTCTGAACTCACTGAGCCTCCTTAGAGTTATCGAAATCAATAGGTTTAGGCGCGCTGCCAAATGTCATTAATACGTTGCGCCAAGCTAAGAGGGTCAAACGGCTTCGGAATCACATCCAGCGCTCCCAATGCGCGGTACTCCGCAATTTCGTCGGGCTGCACCTTAGCGGTCATAAAAATTGCCGGGACATCAACCATAGAGGGAATCTCGCGTAATTTGCGCAAAGTTTCCGGGCCATCCATCTCAGGCATCATAACATCGAGCACAATTAAATCCGGAACCCCGGCACGAGCGGCACTCAGCGCCTCTTTACCACTGGCGCAACTGGTTAGCGAAAACCCGCCTATGGCTTGTAGCGCCAGCTCTGCGATGGCTCTGATGTCAGGTTCATCTTCAACATACAAAATGGTAGTCAATGGCCGTTTAGCAGTCATGATACTGATCTCTGGGTGTAGCCACTCAAATTAGCAGCCTTTTTACATAGCGCAGCGTCACCGAGCCGAACCGCCGCGCTCCATACGCGCATTTAAATAATGACTCAACTGCGCTACAAGCGCAGCATCTTTTGCAAATACACGGGTAAATCGCTGTTGCTGCGCAGGCGTTAAGTCGACCTGGGTTAAGGCTAGCACCTCGGTCGCCTTTGGCTGCTGCGACAATATAGTTTCTAACAGCTCTAAACCTCCACCATCGGGTAGCAGCACATCAAGCAACACAATATCGTACTGGGTAGTGGCAAGCGCCTCCCGTGCGGCTGCAACAGAGCTAACCTGAGTTAAACCCGCCGCATCACCAATAAGTATGTGTAGCAACTGTAAAATTGCTTCATCGTCCTCGACATGCAGCACGCTAAGGCGCTCGCCAGTGCTAGGAGGAACCACATCGGGTATTACAGTACACGGCAGGGCGAAGTAAAAGCGTGAGCCATGTCCCTCGCGGGACTCAAAATCGATGGTTCCGCTGTGTTGCTCAATAATTTCTTTGCTTATTGCTAAACCCAGGCCGGTACCGCCTTTATCGCGTGTTGTAGAACTATCGGCCTGAGAAAATTTCTGAAAGATCCGCTCGCGAAATTCAGCGGCAATACCTATGCCGTGGTCAACCACGCTGACAATTAAGTTCTCCCGCTCGAGGGACATACGCAACACAACGTCATTGCCAGGGTGCGAAAACTTAACCGCATTGGATATTAAATTAATAAGCACTTGGGTAATTCGTTTGGCATCCGCTCGCACAAGGTAACGTTGGGAATCTTTAGGCAGGTCGCTCGAATCCAGGCGCAGGGCAACATCAAACTGCTGAGCATAGCTCGCGGTAGCTTCCATCGCGTTAATGAGCAGATCCGCTACCACCAGGTACTCCAGCGTAAGCCGAACCTTACCGGCGACAAGCTTTTCAATATCCAGCAGATCATTGACTAAATTTAACAAACGCTCGCTGTTGTTATGCGCGACACGTACCATCTTTTTAACCGACTCGGGCAGCTCGCCTAGCACATCCGCATCGAGCAACCGTAATGAACCGCTAATCGCCGTTAACGGAGTGCGCAGCTCGTGACTCACCGTGGCAATAAATTCATTTTTCATGCGCTCAACACGTTTGCGATCAGTAATATCCCGCATCAGCGCTATATAGAGCAACCGCCCGTCGCTGCGAATTTCAGAAAACGATAGCTCCAGCGGAAATAGCTCGCCATCGGCCCGACACCCTTTTACCTCAATGCTGCCCGCCTCCTTCTTTTGGCGGCGAGAGGTGAGTATATTGGCATCCTCTTCCGACAATAACGCCTCAATAGCCAGCCCCTGTGCCTGTGCAGCGCGCAAGCCAAAAATCTGCTCGGCGGCTAAATTAAACGAGATTATGGCGCCATCCTCGGCAATCAAAACGATACCGTCGGCGGCATTATCCAAAATCGCTTGAGTTCGCTCGGCACTCGCGCGTAGCTTTTCGGCCTGAGAGCGCTCAAGGGTAATATCACGGGCAACGCTCAAGTAACCTTCAATTCGACCGTCGTCATCACGTACCGCCGTTAGCGTCTCCATAACCCTGACCGTGCGACCATCCTTACAACGGTAAGCTCGCTCTTCGCTTTTTAGCTCGCCCCGCGCCGCGCTGGCCGCCAGCGCCTCAAACTCCAGCACAGCAAACGCCTTACCTTGGGTAGCGTCAGCCGCTGACCCCCCCGCGACTTGATGCAAGTCTTTTAAGTTACCCTTGTGCAATAACTCGTGCTCACTGTAACCAAGCATGCGACTGGCACCGACATTAAACGATTGGATCACACCCTGTACGTCGGTAATAATCAGAGACAAGCTCGCCACATCAAAAATCGCATCACGCCAACGGCTGGTGCGGCTAAGCCGCTGCTCAGCAAGCACCTCCTCGGTAACATCCCACAAGGAGCCGTGCCAAATAATGCTGCCATCAGTTTGCTGCTCTGGGCTGGTACGGCCCCGAATCCACAACAAACCCCGCGTCGGATGCAACACGCGATATTGATCGTTCCACATGGTCATGGACCGCTCGGACTCGGTAATACCAGACACAATACGCTGTAGGTCGTCGGGGTGTAGGCGTTCAAAGGCTTTAGCGGCGCTATCTTTTACCTCTTCTGGTGTGACGCCGTAAATATCGACAATACCGCTACTTGCGTAGGCAAAACGGGAGGAGCCATCGGTGTTTTTTTGAAACTGAACCAAGCAACCAGGCATGCTGTCTGACAAACGTCTAAACGTCTCTGACAGCTTTCTGTTCTCGCGCTCTTGCAGTGAACGCTCAAGCGTAGCCCCCACCCAACGAGCCAAAAGACGCACAAAATCGCGCTCAGACGCACTAAATTCATCGCGGCGAGCTTCAGGGGCAGAAAAGTTTAACGTGCCGTAAACCTCTCCACTTACCCATACCGGCGCGCCGATATAGCTTTCGAGCTGAGTTGAGCGATAGCATGGATGACTTGCCAACGCGGACTGCCCTGTATGGTGGATCGCCATAACGTCTTGACTGTGTAGTGTTTCGACACAAAAACAGTGGGGCAAGAAAAACTCTTGGTTATCTTCGAGGGCACCGGGGGGCGACACCTGCACATGAACCCGATAATTATCGCCCGTAATCTGGCTGACAATCCCCAAGGGCAAATCTAAATAATCAGCTCCTAAACGCAGCGCCTGACGCAACTGGTCTTTAGCTTCAGATCCAGGTAGCGATGCGATCTCGTTAAGCCGCTGCAGGGCTTGCTGTTGATGCACCACCAACTCTTCGACCCGTTTTTGCGCATTAACATCGGTATAGACACCGATCATTTGCACGGCCCGGCCCGCCGCATCCCGTTCAGTTACCCGCCCCCGGGTTAAAAACCACAGGTACTTGCCGTGCTCATCGCGCAAACGGTGCTCGTGCTCAAAGCGATCGGTGTCACCTTTAATGTGCCGTTTAATGCGCATTAAGCACTCATCACGATCATCGGGGTGCACCCGAGCCATCCACTCCGAAACGCCGTCTTTCGTAACAGCATTCTCGCCGAGACCAAACATGCGCTTCCAGTCGTCAGAAAACTCCACCGTATTGCGCTGAACATCCCAATCCCAATAGCCAGATTGACTGTTTTCCAGCGCCAGCTGTAATCGTCGGCCAAGGTTTTGCGAAGATGTTTGCCCCGGCGCAGAGTCGCCGGTGCGACGCCACCGGTGCAAGCCAAGGGCCGTCATTACGATGATTAACGCCCCCAACAGCACGCCGACCAAAAATCCGCTTGTCATATCGGGGCCGGCCTGAGCCCAGGCAGGAAAGGCCATTAGCAATAGCAAGCCAGTTGTCACAACGGACTTAAACGCCAATCCATATTTGCCCCGCCACCGGCACGCCATAATTCTCCCTTTGCTCACCACCGCTCTTAGTTAGTCTAGCAGGGCTTAAATGGTACGCGAATAAACTTCTTGCGCAGGATACGCGCGAGCTTTTACGAGTCAGCCTGCTTTGCTTTTTCGGCACGACGACGGCGCACCTCTTTGGGGTCGGCCTGCAGCGGACGGTATATCTCTATCCGGTCCCCCGCTTGCAGCACATGCTCGTGGGGTGGCTTTAAGCCTTTTGTCCCCAGCGCTTGACCAAAAATCCCCATCTTGGCGTTTTCTAAGTCGATCTCGGGATAGTCGCGCGTAATCCCCGAAGACTCGGCCGCTTGGTAGGCGGTTGTTCCCGGCTCAACCAACACCTCGAGTATTGTTTGTCGGTCGGGCAGCGCGTAGGCCACCTCAACCGTAATTAAATCTAAATCTGCCATACGCCTAATTACCTTACCTAACTAACCGAACTATTTTACGCCTTGCGTTAAGCGCCATAGACAACCTGCGCCCGTCGGCATACAGCCTTTACTTGCGACGCCGCTATTTGTTCAAACATCTTATTAACGGCCATCGCCAATAGCGGGTTCTTTAAACTAAAGTCTAGCTCCAAGGTTACGCAACATCCCTCGGTGGTATCGCTAAAAGACCACTGGCCGGAAAACTTACGGAACGGGCCATCAACCAGCTCCATTGTCATTTTACTGGGTGGAATCAACTGATTGCGTGTCACAAAACTCTGAGACACACCGCCCAGCCCCAATGCCAACCGCGCTTCCAGCCAATCATCACCACGCGCTAATACGGCAGCGCTTTGGCAGCCATCCATATACTCAGGATACGCCTCAATATCGTTGACCAACGCAAACATTTGCTCGCGCGAATAGCCTACTTCGGCTGTACGTTTTATCTGATGCCCCACAACTACCCCGCAAACTTAATATAAATACCCAATATAAACAAAACCGCGATCAATACAGGAGATACAAACTTTAACACTAACAACCAACGCACAGACCAACTTGAAAAATCCAAATCGAGCCCACGATGCAAGGGGCGTTCTATCATGATCCAACCTATATACACCCCAGCAGCTAAAATACCAAACAAGAAAAATAACCACTCGTTTATGACCCAGCTGAAATCTAACTGATTTATATCCTCTGCAAACTTTCCGTACAAACCCATAATAAACACCACCAGCACCAACACCGGCGATACATAGCGAACAATGGTAAACCAGCGACTAAATGTCTCGCGCGACTCCAGTTTCAGCTCGCGCCGCAGCGGCCGCCGCTTCATAAACCAGCCGACATATACCGCCATTAACGCACCCCCTAACGGCAACAATACACTGGCGGTTATAAAATCAATAAAGTTAAATAAATTCATGCCTAAGAAGTAGGTGCTGTCGGACCAGTCGTTAAAGGACATCACCGTCCCTAAACCCAACAACCACGCTAACGACGCGATAAGCAAATTAGCGCTGACCCGGTGAAACCGAAAACGCTCCGTCAAATAAGCCACCGCCGGCTCCAACAGAGAAATCGTCGAGCTCCAGGCCGCCAGGGTAACTAATAAAAAGAACAAGGTGCCAAATATCGTTCCAAAAGGCATAGAGCCAAAAACAATCGGCAAGCTGATAAACATCAAGCCCGAACCGTCGCCCGGTTCTACCCCGTTAGTGGCAAACACAATCGGAAAAATGGCCAGCCCCGCAATTAACGCCACCAGGGTGTCCAGCACCCCCACCATCATGACGGTTTTTACAATCGAGCTTTTGTGGGGCATGTACGAGCCGTAGGCCATAATGGCGCCCATTCCAAGGCTAAGCGTAAAAAATGCGTGCCCCAATGCTAACGACAACCCCTCTAAGGATAAATCAGCGAACTTAAAACTAAACAGAAACGAGGCTCCTGCGGCAAAATCCCCCACATAGGCGGCATACCCTAACAGCACCAACAGCAACACAAACAGCAGCGGCATCAGCACCCGCACCGCAGTCTCTAGCCCGCGGGTTACGCCAAATACAATCACCAGCACCGTCATACACAAAAACGCTGTCTGCCATTGCACTAAGGCACTTTTATTGGCCAGCAGCGCATCAAACGCCTGCTTAGCACTCTCGCCGTCTAGGCCAACAAATCCGCCACGAGCGGCAGTCGTGACATATTCTAGGGTCCAGCCGGCAATGACACTGTAATAGGATAAAATCAAAAAGCCGGCCAACACTCCAAACAGGCCGATCACATTCCAACCGGGCGAGCTACCCGACTCTCGGGTGACCGCTTGCATCGCCGTGATGGGGCTCGCGCGGCCCCGACGCCCCAATAACACCTCGGCGACCATCACCGGCAAACCAATCAAGCAGATACACAGCAGATACATCAATACAAAGGCACCACCACCGTTCTCGCCGGTGATGTAGGGAAACTTCCATATATTGCCAAGACCTACGGCGGAGCCTGTCGCCGCCAAGATAAATGTGCCTCTGCGCCCCCAAATGGCGTGCTTTTGTGCTCGTTTCACGCTGTCACTCCGCTTGTCTGCGATTATCCACCGCCCAGCACTGAGCAGCGGCCTGCGTTATTGCGCCCAAACCTTATAGTTGCCGCCGATTGTATCGTTAATCGCTCAACAGCATAAGTGCGGACGCAGACAGAACGCCCGGGGATCGTTATAATGCCGGTGTTTTCATTCACCCATCCGACGCGACTGTTCATGGCTAAAAAGCAGAAAAAACCCGCTGGCAACACCATTGCCCTCAACAAAAAGGCAAAATTTGACTACCTGCTGCAAGATAAGCTGGAGGCGGGCATCGTCCTGCTCGGCTGGGAAGTTAAAAGCTTACGCGCCGGCAAGATGCAACTAACCGACACCTACGTGATTTTCCAAAACGGGGAGGCGTGGTTGGTGGGCGCACAAATTTCGCCTCTCGCGACCGTCTCTACCCACTATGTGGTCGAGCCCAACCGCTCGCGCAAACTTTTAATGCACGAAAAAGAGCTGGCCAAACTGCGTCAGGCGACCGAGCAAAAAGGTTACACCGTGGTCGCGACCGCCATGTACTGGAAGCAACACTTGGTCAAAGTCGAAGTGGCGCTGGGTAAAGGTAAACAACTGCACGACAAACGCGAAACCGAAAAAGAGCGGGACTGGAACCGGCAAAAACAACGTCTGTTTCAAACCGATACGCGCTAATCAAACACCACCGCCGACTCCGCTCTCGAGCCACTGCATCCTCCGGATGCGTGGCACTCGGCAACATTACCGCAAACGCCAGCAGCGGCCTCACCTAGCTGACCTGTGCATAATTTTGCACTTTCATTACAAATCTCTACTTGCCCTTCAAAGTAATCCCCGCTAGATTTCTGCAACCGGTTACACCGTCGCACTACGAGCAAAACAATCGCGCCACCAAGACGCATAACGCTAAGTTTGTTTAATAAGTGCCCTACAGGCTA
The DNA here is from genome assembly GCF_042847215.1 of Gilvimarinus japonicus. Classification (GTDB taxonomy): domain Bacteria; phylum Pseudomonadota; class Gammaproteobacteria; order Pseudomonadales; family Cellvibrionaceae; genus Gilvimarinus; species Gilvimarinus japonicus. Next base: position 1,280,830 of record NZ_AP031500.1, on the reverse strand, counting down.
AACAGAACCAATCATAAGCCCGAGCAACTATCGGTGTAACCCTAAATTAGCGCCCTTATGAAGGATGCGACACAGGCGTTTAAATTGTATAAATTTGTAACCGGTTTCACAAAAAGTTTGACATTTCGACCAAGCCAAACGCAAAAAGCCATAATTAGGAGACGTTTCATGCAAACCCCAACATTTAAGCTTCGGGCACTTGCCGCCTGCATCAGCGCCTGCTCACTCGCAGGTGCGGTTCAGTTTGCCCACGCCCAACAAATGCCAGCTCTAGAAGAAGTGGTCGTTACCGGTGTGCGCGCCGCGCAGGAAAACTCCGTTAGCATTAAACGCGACGCCGATTCAGTGGTCGACGCCATCTCGGCAGAAGACATCGGTAAATTACCCGACATGACGATCGCCGACTCACTGCAACGCATCAGCGGTGTACAAATTCGCCGCTCTGCCGGTGAGGGCACGGCACTGAATATTCGTGGTTTGCCCCAAGTGTTAACCACCCTAAATGGTGAATCCTACCTAGGTGCCAATTCGCTAACCACCGTACAGCCAAACTACAGCGACATCCCTTCACAGCTGTTCTCGGGTGCCGAAGTTGCCAAATCACAAACCGCCGGCATGAACGCTGGTGGCATTACCGGCGTTGTAGACTTGCAGACGTACCGCCCATTTGACCTTGACGAAGGCTTTACCGTATCCGGCGCAGCATCGGGCACCTATGGCATGGACACCGAAGAAACCGACCCATCGGCTAACATTTTACTTAATTGGCGAAATGAACGTGTCGGTGTCATGGCTGCAGTCAGCCACCAAGAGGCCACGCTCGCCAACTATTACGCTGGGGTAATGGGCAACGCCGGCTGGACCGGCTTCACTAACGAATCTGACTACGGCTGGGTCAACGGCAACAACCCAAACTTTGCCGATCGTTTCAGCAATGGCAGCGTCGATCTCAATAATGATGGCGACCTGGATGATCGCTACTGGGCGTTTACCGGTCACACCGCCTACAACCGCCAGACAGAGCGCGAACGCACCGGGGCAAACGTTGCCATTCAAGTTGATCTGGGCGCCGGCTTTGAGCTGGTGGCCGAAGCTCTGGTAACCGACTTAGAAGATAACGACTACCAAACAGGGTTTGCTTTCGGCGATAAATGGCAGCGCTGGGGCTGGTATGACGCAACGCAATCCACTGATCACGGCAGTGTCAATACCGTACAAGAATATACCGGCTTCGGCCGCCGCGCGAAATCCTATTCCTCGGTACAGGCACAAACAGCCGAATCGCAAAACTACAACGTCGAGCTTAATTACGACAACGGCGATGCGTTCACCGGCTCGTTCCGCTTAGTGCACGGCGAAGCCGAGCAAGAGCGCCTGAACAGCTACATGGATATCGACGCCGCCAATGGCAGCCAATGGGGCATACAGTGCAAATACTATCCCGAGGGTACACAGGGGACACAAGGCGACTGCGCCGACGGTCAACTGCAAACCAACCCTAATGGTTACCTAGGTTACCCCCAGCTGAGCGTCAACTACAGCGGCGACAACCCCAGCTGGAGCGGTTTTGATAACAACGCCAACCTAGGGATGAACGGCAAATCGATGGGCGACGCACGCTCGATTGGCGACTACATGGGAGACCTTAACAGTTATTCATTAGGCGCGTTAACCAGCGAGAATAACTTCACCCGTGACGGTGAGCTGGATGTGGCACGCTTTGACGGAGAGTATCGCTTCGACGGTAATTTCCTGACCTCGCTGGAGTTCGGCGTGCGCCTAAGCGAGCGTAGCGTCGACAATTATGAATTTGATCTACTGTCACCGGTAAGCGGCTGCGACGTTAAATACAAAGCAACTGACGTGGACCTAGACGGCGGCGGCATTGAAGGCGCCTGTACCGCAGGTGATGGCGAACACTTTTACACCTCGGGCATCCCAACACTACTGGCCGACCTAGACGCAATTCAAGTTAGCGACTTCGGCAGCGTAACCGGTATTCCAACCATATGGAGTGCTGACCCGCGTAGCATGCAAGATGTCGAGGCCTACCACGAAGCGCTCTATCCCGGCACACATCGCGCGATCGCGCCCGCACGCTCTTACAATGTCGAACTAGAAGAGCAAAGCTACTACGCCAAAGCAAATTTTGAAACCGGCATTATGAGCGGTAACTTTGGCGTCCGCGCCATCGACTCGGACCTGACCGTGGGGCAAAACCAAGTAGGCGCCTCTCAGCCTTACGGTGCCGCATCTGTCGATGCGGGTGATATCACCACCGAGCGTTCACTGGACTACTTATTGCCCTCGCTAAACTTGCGCTTTGACTTGAGTGAAGAGCTCGTGCTGCGCGCCTCTTATGCCCGCACTATGGCGCCGCTGGATCTGGCTCAATGGGGCGGCGGCTTGTCACCCACTTACGTACTAGACTCTGACCCCGAAAGCGAAACCAACGGCAAGTTTATTGTCACCGGCGGCAATGCCACGGGTAACCCTGAGCTAGACCCTTGGCAAGCCACTAACTACGACCTCTCTCTGGAGTATTATCTGGGCGCTGCCAGCAGCTTATCTGCAGGCTGGTTTTACATTGATGTCGAGAGCTTTATCGAGAACGGCACCGTTCAAATGGAACTGCCCGACCTAGACGGCGTCGTGCGCCGCAGCGTACCCGTTTCCACCAGCATTCAAGGCGAGGGCGGCGTACTCAAAGGGGTCGAGCTGGCCGCCAAGCTGGCGTTTGACGACTTCTTAGACATACCGATGCTGAGCGGTTTTGGTATCGACGCCAACTACACTTACTCGCCTAGCGAGTCTGGCAATCAAAGTATGGACGGCGTTGAGCTGCCCTTCCAAGACAACTCGGAAGACGTCGTAAACTTGGTCGGCTGGTACGAAAATGGCGCACTGCAGGCTCGTATTGCCTACAACTACCGCGGTGAGCGCGTGGTTGGCTTCAACCAAACCTGGGGCGAAGGTACTCTGTGGCAAGAGCCAACAGCGTATGTGGACGCCTCGGTCAGCTATGACATTAACGACTACGTTAGTGTGTATGTAAACGCCTCGAACATTACCTCAGAGAAAGAAACTTACTACCTGGAATATGAAGACCAGTTCGCATGGCAGAATGAGTACGAAGCGCGCTACACCATGGGTGTAAGAGCGACTTTCTAAACCGCGACCATAGGCCGGCTCGCGCCCCTAAAGCGAATGAGCCGGCGTTACATCCTGTACCTAGTGTGTAGGTTCCTTGCTTGGCGTGTTTGTAACACGCCTTTTTTATACCCTTGGTAAATTAATGCTTATGAATTCAACAACAATAAAACGCCTCATCATGAGTGCTTTCATAGCCTCCCTTGTTGCCTGTAGTACGCAAACCAACATCGCGTCACAGCGACCCAACATCTTGCTGGTGCTAACCGATGACCAGGGCTGGGGCGACCTCGGCCTTAATGGTAACCAAAAAATCGACACCCCCACCATCGACAAGCTCGCCCACGATGGCGTCAGCTTTGACCGCTTTTATGTCAGCCCGGTGTGTTCACCCACGCGCGCCAGCTTACTTACGGGGCGCCACTCGCTTGCCACCGGTGTTCACAGTGTGACCCGCGGCGGTGAAAAAATGCTACCCGATGAACAAACCATCGCCGAATACCTACAAGACGCCGGTTATAAAACCGGATTGTTCGGCAAGTGGCACAATGGCCTGCAATACCCTCACAACCCTTTAGGCCAAGGGTTTGACGAGTTCTACGGCTTTGCCGACGGACACATCACCGATTACTTTGACGGTCACCTGCAACACAACCGCAGCACCGAAGCGTTTGCCGGCTACTTGCCCGATCGCTTAACCGATCACGCTATTGAATTTATGCGTGATAACCAGCAGCCCTTCTTTGCTTACCTCTCATTTAATACGCCTCACAGCCCCTTTGAGTTACCGCAACAGTATTTTGATAAATACAAAAAACGCGGGCTCACGAATGTCGAAGCTAGCGTGTATGGCATGGTCGAAAATATCGATCAAAACCTGCAAAGAGTCTTTCGGCAGCTGGAGCGCAACGGCAGCCTTAACAACACCATTGTCGTTTTTTTGTCCGACAACGGCCCGGCGTTTCCAGGAGGCCAAGCGCGCTACAACGGCGAGATGAAAGGTTGGAAAGGCAAGTTGGATGAAGGCGGGGTTAGAGTGCCATTTATTATCTCTTGGCCCGATCACATCAGTGGCGGACGCCGCATTACACCGATCGCACAACACCTTGATGTGCTGCCCACGTTGCTCGCGCTAACCGGTATCGATAGTGCACCCGTAAAACCGATCCACGGCGATGATCTGACGCCGCTGATACTTGATGCCAATCAAGCTCAAGCCGTCAACTGGCCCGACCGTACGCTATTTACCCACCATTTTCGCAACACCACGCGCCCGGATGAGGTTGCCATCAGCGAAAGCCCCGGTGCGGTGCGCACCCAACGCTGGCTCGCCACGTCCGACCATAATGACCACTGGTCGCTGTACGATCTTGAGGCCGACCCGAAGCAAACCCAGAATGTCGCATCCGAGCACCCGACACGACTGGCTGAGCTTAAACAAGAGTACGCGCAGTGGTACCGGAAAACACGGCTGCCCGATTATACCCCCCTGCCCGTCCATGTTGGCCACGCGGGTTACCCAGAGGTTATGTTTCCCGCCCACGAGGCTGCGATCGTCAAAGAGGGCGTTAACTATCGCCACGGCGACGGCTGGGCACACGATTGGCTGATCAGCACCGGACAAACCGCGGGCCAAATTCAGTGGCCGATTGACGTCATTAATGGCGGCAGCTACGAACTTGTGATTGGCTACGAAACACCCGACGGATCGTATGACGGCGAGATCACCGCTCAAGCCCAAGGGGCGCGATACACATTCGACTCACTACCGCCCTACCAAAGCACTGTCCGTCAAGGGCAGCGCCGCGCTGAAACCGGAGAGGCGCCCACCCAAAGCTGGGCCGAACAATCTCAGAAAATTAAACTACACGCCGGCCCTGGCGAGCTGACACTGAGCTTTGGCCGCGACGCACAGAACCGAAACCTTGCGGTAAAATACCTGCGTTTAGTAAAGCGCAACGACTAACCCATTGCGACGCCGCTGAGGCTTACCCTGCAGCCTCAGCGGCGTTGCCCTTCTTTTGTTCCCGCGTAAAGTTACGCTATAGTGGCTGCCATTGTTAATAACAAAATGGCACGCAATCATGGCGACAGAACGCGGACAATTCTCCAGCAAGATAGGCTTTTTACTTGCCGCCGCAGGCTCTGCCGTGGGGCTGGGTAATATCTGGGGGTTTCCGACGCAGGCGGCCAGTAATGGCGGTGCCGCCTTTTTATTGGTCTATTTAATTCTCGCGTTTATATTGGCGTATCCCGCACTAATGGCCGAATTAACCATTGGCCGTTATGCCCGGGCGAATGTCATCACCGCCCTGTCAGAGCTAAGCCCATCACCATTGCTTAAACGAGCCGGCCTTGCCGTGGGCATTGGCGCACTGACGGTGGCTGTGTTTATTTTAAGCTTTTACGCCATTGTCGCCGGTTGGATGTTGGCGGAATTTATCAGCCCGGCAGCACAACTGCTGCAGCTCGATGGCCTTGCCCGCTGGGTAGGCTCGCAAAGTTTTAGCCGCAACGCGTTAATGTGTGGTGTTATGTCGGCGCTTACCATCATGATTATCGCGCGCGGTGTCGAGCAAGGTATCGAGGCTTGGTCAACTCGGCTAATGCCAGCCTTATTTTTAATTTTACTGGGGATGATCGGCTACGTATTTACCCAAGCCGGCGCGCTTGCCGGGCTACGCGCTTACCTTGTGCCCGACCTCACCCGCCTGGGCGACCCAGCGCTTATTTTAAGTGCGATGGGTCAAGCGTTTTTCTCTCTGTCGCTTGGGGTCGGCACCATGCTGATTTACGGCTCGTACCTGCGCGACACCGACAATTTACCTCGGCTCGGCGCCGCCGTCACCTTACTCGACACCGGCTTTGCATTTACCGCCGGACTGCTTATTTTACCGGCCATATATGTGGCACAAGCCCAAGGCATTAGTGTATTTAATACCGAGGGTACATTGATCGCTGGACCGGACTTGATCTTTCAAGTGCTACCCGCGCTCTTTGACAACATGGGTGCCGCCGGCAGCTGGCTGGCTCTCGCGTTTTTTGCACTAATGAGTATCGCCGCACTCACCTCGGCGATCTCGCTACTCGAAGTGCCGGTATCGGTCGCGGTCGAGCGCTGCAGCATGAGCCGCCCGACAGCGGCACTGCTGTCGGGCGGTGTCATTTTTATGATTAGCTTACTGATTATCTGGCAGTTCGATGCACTTTTTAACACCGTGATCTCGCTGACCACGGTTTACGGCCAGCCGCTACTCGGGGTTGCCCTGTGTGTGTTTGCCGGCTGGGTGCTGCACCGCAACCAACTGCTTAAAGAGCTAAGCAACGGTCACCCTGAAATTGAATCCACTTTTTTCTGGCGAGTCTGGCCTTTTTACGTAAAGTTTATTTGCCCGAGCTTGATACTGATAACGTTTGTGCAGAGTGTGCGATAAAAATCGCCCCAAAAAAGTAAAGCCGCAGTGCATACTTACTGCGGCTAGAGGGTAAAGTCATTTAATTAAAACGCGTAAGACACATTCACATTAACGCTGTCATCTAACCCTAGCTGGTAGCCATTGTAGTCTTCTTCCAGGCGGGTCACCCACTCCACCCCCAAGCGCAGCCCGGCAAAGTCACCGCCGGTAACCACGGTGTTGATCCCCAAAGCGCCATCAAGAAATTCGCCGCCGTAATTGGCTTGAATATCCGCGGGGCTTGAGTGGTTATGCGCACCGTTGTAATGGCCGCTTATGGCGTCTTGATCGGTCCAGTTAACCCGAGCCGAGAAACTCATCCAATCGAGCACACGAAGCGCACCCCATGCGGTTGCGCCATATTTATCGCCGAGGGCGTAGCCCGAGTCGTTGGCGTCCTCTAAGCGGATTACCGCCGAGGCCTGGGCGCCCCAGTTAAGTGCGCCCGCCGTACCGGTGTAGGTGATTGAAGGCGTCGCATCCCAGGTGCCAGAGCCCAACTGCATGCCGTAGTGTACGAAGCTGCCGTCGGGGTTTTTCAAGTCTACTTTACCGGTCGGTGCGCTTACGCCCAAGGTGCCAATCAGTGTTTGGTGCTCGGCGGTAACCAGCTTATACAAGGCGCTGAAGTTGGTATCGCCAAAGCCGTCTACCTCGTGGGACATATGCCCCATGCCGTGACCGTGGCCGTGCCCCATGGAATCGTCCATTCCCATAGAGCCGCCCATGTCCATAGCGTGCTCCATCATCCCGGTGCCGGCCATATTCATGCTCATGGTCATGTACATGGGCATTAACATCAGCGTTAAACGATCAGTCGGGGCGTACATAATATCCAGCATGGTCATTTCCATACTCATGGCGGTAGGCATCATACTGTAACCCGCCGCCGCGAGGCCCGAGGCGCCAATTTCACTATCGCCTTGGTACATGCCACTGTAACTGGCGTAGGTGTAGCGGTAGCCGGTCATGACCTCGCTTTTATTGTGGGCGTGATCCACCATAACGCCGGCAGGCGCATGAGAGTCGGGCCTAAAGGTCTGCTCATGGGCGCTAGCGCCCGATGCAAGCAATGCCCCTGCCAGAGCAGTCACAGCCACCCCTTTAACCTTCATTGTCGCCATTGTCTCGCTCCTTATGTCAGGCAAAATTCAAAGGCCGGTATTGTACCGCGTCTGGGGGGATTGTCAGTGTGTCAATTTGTCACAGGGGCAAAACATACCCAACCCCAACAAAGGGGCTTAAACGCGCAAATTTACCGCCCTAGTAACACTCAATCACCACTTTGTGGATCATTTATCGATATACTAGTGTCAAAGCCATTGATAACGATCCATGTACTGGGAGAAGACCGTATGATTCACGCACGTAAGCTGACTATTCGCTGGGTAAAGCTGGCGGCCACACTGATCGTTGGCACCGCGCTCTTGGCGGGCTGCGCCTCCAGTGGCCCCACGATTCAGAGCGATTACGACCGCGACGCAGACTTTACCGCGTACCAAACCTTTGCGTTTGTCGATCCACTGGGCACCGACAAATCGGGCTATTCCACGCTCGTGACGAGCCACTTTAAGTCGGCGGCACGGGAAGAAATGGAGCAATTGGGTTATACCTACTCCGAGCAATCGCCGGATTTACTGGTTAACTTTTTCTCCAATACCGAGAATCGTACCGATATTCGCAGCACGCCATCAATGACCGCCTCTTATGGGTATTACGGCTACCGCAGTGGCTTGTATATGGGGCTGCCGCTGTACGGCTCAGAAACCGAGACCCGCCATTACAAAGTAGGGACGTTAAACATCGACGTCGTCGATGCCGATAAAGAGCAACTGGTTTGGGAGGGCATCGCCGAGGGCAAGCTGAGCAAAGACGCCATGGCCAACCCCCGTGACGCCATTCGCACTGCGGTGAATCAGATTTTTAAAACCTACCCAACTCAGGTGACAACCACTACCAAATAACCACCGAGCAAACCTCGCGGCAGTCGGCTCGTCCGGCCGCCGCCACTCGGCTTTTTAGGATCTGCTATGCCTCGTCTATCTGTGTTGCACACTCTTTTTGCGCTAACCTCTACCGTTTTGTTACTTGCCAGCTGCCAGAGCACTCCCACCCCCGAGATTCAAACTCTGACAGCAAAAAACACAGACTTTAGCCTGTACCAAACCTTCTCGCTCACCAGTACTCCGGGCATTGAGGTGTACGGCGAGCCAGAACCCGTAGCGCAGGACGTAGCCACCGCTATTGCCCGCGAGCTAACCGCCAAAGGTTACCGCCAAGTCGATCGCAACGGCGATTTGTTTATTAATTTCCACGCCGAGATCGACAACGATGTACAGGCGTTTAATAACGCCATCCCGATCACCCCGGATCGCACCGGTTATTACCGTTCTTGGGCGTCGCTTTACGGCCCGCTGCCGCAGGAGCGCGAAGGTGGCACCACGCGCATCACCTACGCCGGCGCCATCAACATCGATGTGGTCGACCGCAGCGCCAATCAAGCGGTGTGGCAAGGCGTGTATCGGCGCAAACTAACCGCCGAGGACGAGAACGAACAGACGCAAGTCATCGACCAAGCGGTTACATCTTTGCTGCGCTCATTGCCGCGCGCCAAATAACCGTTACACACTGGCGCCAACTCACATTTTTAGTGCTAATCTTAAGCCGTTAAGCGATAGCGTCCGGTGCGCCTCCCGCACCGGGCCTTGTAATATTTTGTCTCTATCAACGGCAACCCGCAGGATAAATAACACTCACAGGGAATAAAACATGAAGGCCAATCGACAACTTTATGGCGTCGCCGTCGCGTGTCTACTGCTATCGTCGTGCGCCAACGGCGTAAGCCAAAGCGATTTAAATTACTCAATCAATATCAATTACGGTACGGTCGACGCTATTGATAACGTCAAGATCGACTCTGATGCAGGAAGTGGCGCCGCGATGGGAGGCATCGTCGGTGCCGCCACCAGTGGCCATCACAATCGCGGTGAACACGCACTGGAAGGTGCCGTAGCAGGCGGTATTCTTGCGGCGTTACTGCAAGGCAATCGTGACGCCTACTCGTACCAAATCAGCTTAGCGCGCGGCGGCACCTTAAAGGTAATCACAGAGCAAGGCGACATCCGCGTTGGCGATTGCGTCAGTGTCGAACAAGGCCGTACGACCAATGTTCGTCGAGTTGCCAGTGTTTACTGCGACTCTCATGGCAACGCTGCCCTGCAGCACCCTCACGTCGTCTCTTCTGCCCAAGAGGACGCGGCCGAGTGTCACACGGCCAAGCAAATTGCGTTAAAGGCAGAAACCGAAGAGGACATCGACCTCGCCATCAAGCGCGTACGCGCTTTATGTGATGGCTAAAATACATAAGACCCGGCTAGCCTTTGCAGGTTAGCCGGCCTCGATAACACCAACCCCCGCACACACCAACCATTAACACAGCTACGAGTTTTAGTGGGCGCCCGCATTAAGTGCACCCATCACGCGTGGCCAACATCGATAAACATCACTTAACGGTCCGCGCAAAACCCAAGCTCACTGCCCGCACCATATTAAGGCGAGGCCATGCCCTCCGTCTTTAAATGGTGCGCAATAACAGTGCAAACTTATTGCCCATCAAGCGACTAAGCGCCGCCCAAGTTTTAAAGCCGCCGGGCAAACCCTCGCAATCACCAGCGTTACGCTGCATCACTCGCGCGTCATTCTCGTTTGGCACGCTTCATGCTCAATGGCCTGTGCCTTTTATGAAAACGCTAATTTAAACTAAGCATAAGCGAGACCTCAAACACCATGCGAACAAGTGGATGGACACTGACAGACTGGCTTGATACCTATACTCGCCAAGAGGCGAAGCCAGCCGAATTACTCACGCCATTAGTTGATGCGCTTGACGCCAGTGACCCGGCATGGACCTACAGAATTAATCGCGCCGAGCTTAACCAACAGCTGGCTTTTTTAAACGATAAATCTCCTGCTGACTTGCCGCTATACGGTATTCCTTTTGCTGTTAAAGACAACATTGATGTCGCCGGTTTACCCACCAGCGCCGCCTGCCCCGCCTACCGCTATGACGCCCGTAATAGCGCGACCGCCGTCGCCCGTTTAACACAAGCCGGCGCCATCGTGATTGGCAAAACCAATCTCGATCAATTTGCCACAGGTCTTGTAGGTACGCGCTCGCCCTATGGCGCGGTGCCCAACAGTGTTAACCCGGATTATATTTCTGGCGGCTCAAGCTCAGGCTCAGCCGTGGTGGTTGCGCGCGGCCTAGTGCCCTTTAGTTTAGGCACAGATACCGCCGGTTCAGGTCGCGTACCCGCAGGTTTTAACAATATCGTTGGGCTTAAACCCACTAAAGGCCGCTTTAGCACGCGCGGGGTTGTACCCGCTTGTCGCAGCCTCGACTGCGTATCGATATTCGCTTTAGGAGTAGACGATGCCGCGACCGTTGCACGGCACCTCGAAGCGTTTGATAGCGCAGATGCCTATTCGCGCAAACCGCAACTCAGTGTGCAAACACACCTGTTTGGCAGCGCACCAAACATTGCCATACCTGAATCTATCGACTGGTGTGGCGACGACGCACAACGCGAGGCGTGGCTTATCGCCGTGCAACAACTCAAAGAGGCCGGGGCAAACATAACCACCTTAGACTTTACGCCAATGCAAAACCTCGCTCAGCTTTTATACGGCGGTGCTTGGGTTGCCGAGCGCGGCGCCGCCGTGGGCGATTTTATTGCGCAAAAACCGGCCGAGGTTAACGACGTGGTCGGCGGCATTATTTCGCAATCCGCTAACTTTACGGCTATCGATGTGTTTAACGCCGAGTACCGCCGCGCCGAGCTCGCGCAAGAAATACAAAGCTTAATGAGAGAAGTCGATGCGCTAATGGTACCCACCACCGTGCGCTTTCCGACACAGGCCGATGTTGCCGCCGACCCAGTTGGCGTTAACACTCAGCTGGGAATGTTTACCAACTTTGTTAACTTAGCCGATTGCGCCGCGTTATCGGTGCCCGCCCCTAAACGCAGCGATGCGCTCCCCTTTGGCATTACTTTTATTGCACCGGCCTGGAGCGACAACGCCCTTATTGCCTTGGGCGCCTATTGGCAACAGCAACAACCCTGGACGAAAGGCGCCTCCGAGCAAACGCTGCCATTAACGCCAGCAAAACCTGCGGGGATTGACGATCAGCTCATACGCGTCGCCGTCGTTGGCGCACATTTAACAGATATGCCGTTAAACCATCAACTCACCAGCCGCAGTGCGCGCTTTGTCTGCGAAACCAACACCGCCGACCGCTACCGGCTTTACGCGTTAAGCAATACCCAGCCGCCTAAACCCGGTCTTGCCCGCGACGACACCGGCGGCGCCATTACGGTTGAGCTGTGGGACATGCCACTCACATTGTTTGGCAGTTTTGTCGCCGAGATACCGGCGCCATTAGGCATCGGCAACGTGACCTTAGCCGATGGCAGCACCGTAAAGGGCTTTATTTGCGAGCCGGCCGGGCTTAAAGGAGCGCTCGATATTACCGAGTACGGCGGCTGGAGAAATTTTTTAAACAATAAAAACAAGGTGGCAAACCAATGATAAACAACCGCCACACTATTACCTGACATTTTTAAAGGGCGGCGCCAACACGTCGGCCTACACCAATTGCAGAAACAAGAGTCGTTTCGACAAGCTGATAATGAATTTATCGGCCGTGGGATCGCCTTGTCTGTAAAACCGAAGCGTGAGCTTCGGTAAGGGCAACCGATATTGTCGGGAGCCTTAGTAAACGCGATGTCTGGGAGTAAAACTGGGGCGCACACTGCGTGACGCTCATCTAACCTCAAGCTATGGAGATCGACCATGATATTAAGAAAACTGGCAAAAACCGTTGGCGCGCTAGGTCTTGCCTGCGGGATGACACTGTCCGCAGCCAACAGCTACGCCGAAGATGACACCATTAAGGTCGGCGTACTGCACTCGCTATCCGGCACTATGGCCATCTCAGAAACCACCCTCAAAGACACCATGTTGATGCTTATCGAAGAGCAAAACAAAAAAGGCGGATTGCTGGGTAAAAAACTTGAGCCTGTCGTGGTTGACCCGGCTTCCAACTGGCCTTTATTTGCCGAGAAAACTCGCGAGCTTATCTCGCAAGAGGGCGTCGATGCCATTTTTGGCTGCTGGACATCCGTTTCGCGTAAATCAGTACTGCCCGTCGTCGAAGAGCTAAACGGCTTACTTTTTTACCCCGTACAGTACGAAGGTGAAGAGTCATCACGCAACGTATTTTACACCGGCGCGGCACCCAACCAGCAAGCGATTCCCGCGGTTGATTACCTGATGAATGACCTGGAAGTAAAACGCTGGGTACTGGCCGGTACCGATTATGTGTACCCGCGCACCACCAACAAAATTCTTGCCGCCTATTTAAAATCGAAAGGCGTTAAAGAGTCCGACATTATGATCAACTACACCCCGTTTGGTCACTCCGATTGGCAGAACATTGTCTCGGACATCAAACGCTTTGGCAGCGCTGGTAAAAAGACCGCCGTTGTCTCAACCATTAACGGTGACGCCAACGTACCTTTCTACCGCGAGCTAGGCAACCAAGGTATTTCGGCCGAGGATATTCCGGTAGTTGCTTTCTCAGTGGGCGAAGAAGAGCTGTCGGGTATCGATGCTAAACCATTGGTAGGCCACATGGCCGCGTGGAATTACTTTATGAGTGTGGATACTGACGAGAACAATCAGTTTATCGACCAGTGGCTGGCGTTTATTGAAGACGACAAGCGCGTTACCAACGACCCGATGGAGGCGCACTACATCGGCTTCAATATGTGGGTAAAAGCGGTCGAAAAAGCCGGTTCTACCGACTCCGACAAAGTGATTGATGCCATTGTCGGCGTTGAAGTACCCAACTTAACCGGCGGCACCAGCAAAATGCTGCCTAACCACCACATCACTAAGCCTGTATTAATTGGTGAGATTCAGGAAGATGGTCAGTTTCTTACCGTTTGGGAAACCGAAGGGTTAGTGCCTGGCGACGCTTGGTCTGACTACCTTGAAGGCTCGAAAGATTTAATCTCCGACTGGACCGCTCCAATCAGCTGCGGCAACTACAACGAGATGAGTAAAAAATGCGTAGGCGCGACTGAGTAAATTAAGTATAGCGACCGGCATCACTGTCAGGGGTGCGAAGCCCCTGACAGATAACAACGATAAGTGCTTAAAACAGTAAGCATAACAACATCCTCAAACACCATGATAGTGACTAATGCCATGTTCAAATTACAGAACTCGGTTCGTCGTTACCTAAGCTTCACTTTACTGCTGGTAATGGCGCTGGGGTTTTCGCCGGGCTACGCGCAGAGCGCGCCTGATAAAACCACCACCTTTAACACCCTCGTTGATGAACTGGCTGAGGGCAGTTTAAGCAAGCGAATTAAAACCGTCTCGGCCATCGCCACACTTAAACACGAGCGCAGCGCCATCGTACTTAGCGCGCTACAAGACGGATCACTCAAGGCTACCAGAGGCGACCCCACGCTGGTGGTTATCGAGCTCGAGGATGACTCGCTACTAAGCGCCCAAACCGGTGCCCTCATCAGTGACGATTTGGGCCGATTAAAGCGTATCCCTATTCACAATAAACTGCGCAGTCAGCTGCACACATTGGTGGCGCAGCTAAACCTGAGCAGCCCCGACAAAGCCGTCCGGTTAGGGGCGGTTAACCGTCTAATCACCGACGGCGGCAATGAAGAAACCGCCACCACCTTGCAAGCTCTGCGTGCAAGCGAGCTCGATAGCGGCGTACGCGATGCCATGAGCACAGCCATTGCGATGTACAACATTCAAAGCGATGACGCCAATGTACGCCTCAATGCAGTTAAACAGCTGCAAGGTTCGCTCATTCCCGAGGTGCGTGGCCCGCTAGCGGCACTGGCCGATAGCGACCCGGACAAAGCCGTACAACAAGAAGCGCAACAAGCCCTGGAGTCGATTGAGGGGCGCCTTAAAGTATTCCGTTTTTCTGAGAACGTGTTTTTTGGTTTAAGTCTTGGCTCAGTTTTTTTACTCTCCGCCATCGGACTCGCCATTACTTTTGGCGTCATGGGGGTAATCAACATGGCCCACGGCGAACTTATGATGATCGGCGCCTATACTACTTGGGTCATTCAGCAGCTATTACCTAACCATATCGGCATAAGCTTGTTTATTGCCATTCCCAGTGCCTTTGTGGTCGCGGGCTTAGTGGGTATTGCTATCGAGCGCGGCGTGATTCAGTTTTTATACGGTCGTCCACTCGAGACACTATTGGCCACGTTTGGTATTAGCCTTATTTTGCAGCAGGCCGCTCGCTCAATATTCTCACCATTAAACCGCGCCGTCAGCCTGCCAGAGTGGATGAGTGGCTCGCTGCAAATCAATCCAGCCCTATCACTTACCTTTAACCGGCTTTACATTTTACTGTTTGGGCTGATGGTCTTTTTTGCCCTGCTGACCATTCTTAAAAAGACTTCTCTCGGGCTTAAAGTCCGCGCTGTATCGCAAAATCGCCCCATGGCGCGCGCCGTCGGCGTACGCGCCAGCTGGGTCGACGCCCTGACCTTTGGCCTGGGCTCGGGTATTGCCGGTATCGCCGGGGTCGCCCTGTCGCAGCTTACCAATGTCGGCCCCAACTTGGGCCAAGCCTATATTATCGACTCGTTTATGGTGGTGGTATTTGGTGGTGTCGGTAATTTATGGGGCACATTGGTCGGCGCTATGGGCATTGGTTTACTCAATAAGTTTATGGAGCCCTACGCCGGCGCGGTGTTGGCCAAAGTTTTGATTCTTGTGCTGTTAATTCTGTTTATTCAGAAAAAACCCAAAGGGCTGTTTCCACAAAAAGGCCGCGCTGCCGCCGATTAAACGGCAACGCCTATACGCCCATAAACACCCGCGCGGCTCACTATAAAAACCCGCGCACGAGAAACAAAAAAAGAGTTGGACAAAGTTATGTTAACGCAACGTTTACTGACCAGTGACAAAGGCGGCATGGTGGTGCTGGGGATACTTCTCCTTACCTGTGTACTCGTGCCCATTTTAAACTTAGCGGTGCCTGAAAGCTCGGCGCTGCATGTTTCTACCTTCACCGTAACACTACTCGGCAAATTTTTATGTTATGCCTTGCTGGCACTAGCGCTGGATTTAATCTGGGGCTACGCCGGTATTTTGTCGCTCGGTCACGGCGCCTTTTTTGCGCTGGGTGGCTACGCCATGGGCATGTATCTAATGCGCCAAGTTGGCGATCGCGGTAAATACGGCGATCCGCTACTGCCGGACTTTATGGTGTTTTTAAACTGGGATAGCCTGCCTTGGTATTGGCTTGGGTTTGATATGTTTTGGTTTGCCATGCTGATGGTGATAATGGTGCCTGCGATACTTGCCTGGGTATTCGGCTGGCTGGCATTTCGCTCGCGGGTTACCGGGGTTTATTTTGCCATTATTACCCAGGCACTTACCTACGCCTTAATGCTGGCGTTTTTTCGCAACGAAATGGGCTTTGGTGGCAACAATGGCCTAACCGATTTTAAAGATATACTCGGTTTTTCCATCACCGCTGACTCTACCCGTATCGGTCTGTTTTTAGCCTCGGGCATTATGCTTATCATCGCCTATCTTGCCTGCCGCTATATCGTGACCTCGCGCATGGGCCGGGTAATCGTTTCTATTCGCGATGCCGAAACGCGCACCCGCTTTTGCGGTTATCAAGTGGAGTCCTACAAGCTGTGGTTGTTTGTCTTCTCGGCGGTTCTGGCGGGTATCGCCGGCGCCCTCTATGTACCACAAGTAGGTATTATCAACCCGGGTGAGTTCTCGCCACTTAACTCCATTGAGCTGGTGGTTTGGGTAGCTACGGGCGGGCGCGGCACGCTGTACGGCGCCATTGTCGGTGCCTTTAGTGTCAACTATGGCAAGACCATTTTCACCAGCTTTTACCCAGAGGCTTGGCTGTTTCCCTTAGGTTTATTATTTGTCTTAGTCACACTGGTATTGCCGAAAGGTCTCGTGGGTTTATTCAGCCGCTTTAAGCGCCACGACAAAAAAAGCGATGACGCCAAACAGGAGGACGCACCATGAACCCGTTTAAGCACGCGCGCAACTGGAGCACCCGCGCCCTACCGGTAAAAGACCCAAACTTCGGCCACGCGGTGGATACCAGTCACGGCCCCATTTTGTACATCGAAGACGTCAACGTCAGTTTTGATGGGTTTAAAGCACTGAATAACCTCAACCTGTTTATCGATGATGGCGAGCTGCGCTGTATTATCGGCCCCAACGGCGCCGGAAAAACCACCATGATGGACGTGATTACCGGCAAGACCAAGCCCGATTCGGGCAGTATCTTTTTTGGTCAACAGATTAACCTGCAGCACCTGTCTGAGCATCAAATTTCCCGTGGTGGTATTGGCCGAAAGTTTCAAAAACCCACGGTGTTTGAAGCGCTCTCGGTGTATGAAAACTTAGAACTCGCCACCGCCGACGACAAACGCGTGTGGCATATTCTAAGCCACCAGTTGACCGGCGCACAGCGCGATAAAATCGACGAAGTGTTATACACCATCGGCCTTAGCCAACATGTTCATAACAGCGCCGGCAACTTATCCCATGGGCAAAAACAATGGTTAGAAATCGGCATGCTGTTGATGCAAAGCCCGCGGGTGTTGCTGGTCGATGAGCCTGTAGCCGGTATGACCGGCGAGGAAACCGAGCGTACCGCCGAATTATTAACGTCCCTGGCCGGCAAACACTCCGTGATTGTGGTTGAGCACGATATGGCCTTTGTTCGCTCTATCGCCAAAAATGTCACGGTGCTACACCAGGGCTCAGTATTGGCCGAAGGCACAATGGATCAAGTACAGAGCAACCCTAAAGTGATTGAGGTGTATTTGGGGGAATGATGGTTGGCGATGAAGAGAAACGGATAACGATGGACGGAGAACGAAATACAGAATTCACTTGGCCGTTAACCGTTTTCCGTCAACCGTGCCCCGCTCTCCCAACAATAATTGGAGCAACACAGTGCTAAACATACAATCAATTAACCAATACTACGGCCAAAGCCATATCCTCTGGGATCTGGATTTGGAACTACCCGAAGGCACCTGCGGCTGCCTAATTGGCCGCAATGGCGTGGGTAAAACCACTTTACTTAAATGCATTACCGGCTTACTGCCTATTAAAGATGGCAGCATCATCTTTAACGGCAAAGACATCAGTAAAGCCTCCACCGAGGCCCGCGCCCGCGCTGGCATCGGCTATGTACCACAGGGCCGCGAGATCTTCCCGCTGCTAACCGTCGAAGAGAATCTAAAAATATCCCTTGGTGCTCGGCCCGACGGCAAAAGCCAAGTGCCCGACTTAATTTACGAGCTGTTTCCGGTACTTAAAGAGATGAAACACCGCCGTGGCGGCGACTTATCCGGCGGTCAGCAACAACAACTTGCCATTGGCCGCGCGCTGGTACTCGACCCTAAGCTGCTAATCTTGGACGAGCCCACCGAAGGCATCCAACCCAACGTTGTGCGTGACATCGGCAACGTCATCCGCCGGCTGAACCATGAGTTTGGTTTAACGGTTTTACTGGTGGAACAAAAACTACCCTTTGCCCGTAAAGTCGCCGACCATTTTTACATTATGGAGCGGGGCAAAGTGGAGGCCACTGGCGCCATCGATGAATTGAACGATGATTTAGTGCAGAAGTACTTAAGCGTTTAATATAAAAACTAAGGCAGAGCGGCTTTTCACTCTGCCTTAGCACTATTAATATTAAGAACCATTCATCCGGCGGCCCCGCCACACCGAGCGCCACATAAAACACTGCGCTAGCAGTCCGCACGCCACCATCGCCAACACGACCGACAATAACGTATGCGGCAACAGCCCCGACAGTGCGCTTAACAACCCCGCCCCGCCAAACTGACAAGCACCAAGCAATGCCGCCGCGGTGCCGCTGTTTTGCGCAAAGTGCTCCATATAACAGGCCTGAATATTGGGCGAGAGCGCGCCGTGAGCGCCAATGGTGATCATCATGGCAGGTAAAAACACCCACACCGGCCATGCAAATACCGCCGCCAATGTTAACGCGACTAACCCTATGCCTTGTAGCCCGGTGGCAAGCTGCAAAATATGCAGTGAACTAAAGCAGCGCGCCAGCAGCGCCCGATTCACTAAATTGCAGCAAAACATAGCGGCGATATTAGCCGCAAACATAATGGCAAACGCATCGGCCGACTGGCCAAAATGATCTTGATAAATAAACGAGCTGTGGGTAATAAACACCATCATTACCGAGAACGCCCCCACCTGCCAGGCGATATACGCCAGCGCCGTGCGATTTTTAAAGACCGCCACATAACGCTGAATAATACTCCCCGGCACTTTCTCGACCGGGCGCGGCAGGGGCGGCTCGCTAAACACTATTTTAATTAGCAGCGGAATCATCAAAACCGCATACACCGCCATAAACACAAAAATTCCCGACCAATGGCCGATCTTCAGCAGCAAGCTGCCAATACTTGGGGCAATGCCCGGCGCCACCACCAAAATCAAGCCCAAAAACGAAAACAGCTTGGCGGCTTCTTGCCCGCTGATACGGTCGCGAACCAGCGCTGGCACGGACACCAACACCCAGCCCGCACCAATGGCTTGCAACGCGCGACCAATTAAAAAGTGCGGCAAGGTATGCAACGTCGCCAACAGCGCACTGGCAAACGCAAAAATCAACAAACCCACCATCAACACCTGCTTGCGTCCTAATTTATCGGATAGCGGCCCGCCAATAAGTTGCCCTATCGCCAGCGCAAAGACATACACCGAAACACTCACCGCTACCGCCTGTGAGGACACTCCCAAATCAACAGCAATGGCCGGAAATGCAGGCAAGTAAGTATCGAGTGAAAAAGGCCCCAACATCATGGTGGCCGCCAAGGTAATAACTAAGGGCAACGAAATTGTGTCAGAGCGCTGGATAGACGGTGTAGGCATAGCAGAATATAAAACTAAGAGAGTGGAAGCGTTAGTGTAGACCCAAAAAGCGATAGAAAAGATAGACACACGCCTAAAATCGGGCCTACTTAACCACTAGGTCAATTTAAGTTAGACCAAGTAAGATTAAGCAAAAACATTGATATGTCATACATATTATATCACGGCACTATAAAGCGATTTAAACGACAACCCTAAAATAGCAGGGCTTTACCGCCACTTTACGCTAAGCAACTGAATAATATAGGTTTTTCAATCACCAACCTAGCGGGCCTAATATTTTGCCACACCAAACAGGCCTGACCAAAACCTAAAGAAATAAGAAATTGGCCTACCATTAGGTATTAATATAGTTTAATAGTATTAATAAGCATGTCCTTTTCATTATTATCACTCCTCCTACGGTGTCTTGGTAAATGCCCTTGCCACACACCGAGGTTATTTGGCTAGGCGCCTTCTGTCGCCTATTTGTGACAACAACGATAATGAATGAGGTTGAACCATGAAGAAACTCTTTATCCTATTAACCCTGATGGCCTTTAGTGCCAGCTCTTTTGCGGCGCTGTCCTCCGGCCGCTATGTCATCGTATCCAAGCTCAATGGTAACGCGCTCGATGTGGACAGCTTTAGCAGCGACGACGGCGCTAATGTCATGCAGTGGTTTGCCATTGGCGGTACCAACCAACAGTTTGACGTTCAGGCTCTGGGCGACGGTAGCTACTCCATTCGCGCCGTACACAGCGGTAAATCACTGGATGTTTATGAGTGGAACGCCGAAGACGGCGCCGAACTGCGCCAGTGGAGCTACAGCGGCGGCGACAATCAACGCTGGTACATCGACAACCAAGGCGGCAATTACCACTCTATTACCTCTAAGTTCAGTGGTCGTGCGCTGGACGTGTGGGAGATGAGCATGTACGCGGGCGCCGATGTGCGTCTGTTTAGCTATTGGGGCGGCCCCGGTCAGTTATGGGCGTTTCAAAAAGTGGGCAGCTCTAGCGAATGCTACGCGGGCGCCTCGCTGTCAAACCGCTTCGTCGACTGCGGCGGCAAAACCATCGGCTTAAGTTGCAATGGCGACGACGAAAGCCAGGGAGCCGTTATCAGCCTTAACAACGCCTCAGTGCGCAATGTGCGCTTGGCCGCCAACGGTGGCGCCGACGGTATCCACTGTACCGGTGGCAACTGCACCCTCACCGATGTAGTTTGGGAAGATGTATGTGAAGACGCCGCAACCAATAAATCCGAGGGCGGTACTATGACTATAGTCGGCGGCTCAGCTTACAACTCAGATGGCGGCTACGGTGGCAGCCCGGACAAAATATTCCAACATAACTCTAAAAACAGCACCACGGTTATATCCGGTGGCTTTACCACTTACGGCGAGCACGGCAAGCTGTGGCGCTCGTGTGGCAACTGTACCAACAACGGTGGCCCGCGCAACGTATTGATTTACGACGTCAATATTGATGCCGAAATTGGTGCTATCGTCGGGGTAAACCGCAACTATGGTGATCGCGCCACCATCCGAAACCTGCGGATTAAAAATTACTCCTCCGGCGACCCGCACGTATGCGATGAGTACAAGGGTGTCGAAAAAGGCAGCTCTTCATCTAAGTATGGCGAGTACTGGAACTCGGCCAGCTGCGACGTGTCGCCCTCAGATGTAAGCTCTCTGTAAACCGCGATACAGCACCGAGTGCTAAATGCAAAGTGCTACCGCTACGGTCGCACTTTGCTGCCTGCGCCGTCCCCCTCTTTGCGATATTGAGAAGGCGTAACGCCCACGATTTTTTTAAAAAACGTATTAAAAACTGACTTGCTGTTAAAACCCACCGCCAAATAAATATCCGTGATGGTCTTATTGTGTGACGCCTCCGAGCGCAGCAGCCTTTGCGCCTCACTAATGCGATAGCGATTAATAAACTCATAAAAATTAATGCCAAAATGGCGGTTAATCACCATCGATAAATCCCGCGATGGCACATCCAGCGCCTCGGCCAAATGCTCAAGGGTAATATCGGGCTGCAAAAAGGGTTTGTCCCGCTGCATACGCTCGTCGATGTCGCGTGCGACATCGGGGTTTAAAAAATGGTCATCCAACGGCTTTTTCGGCGCCTCGCGCTGGCGTACCCGCTCAAAGCTGGCAAAATAGCGAATGCCGGTAAACACCAGCAAATTCACCAACACAAACACGGTGTAATAACCCGTTAGGCCAATGTACGAAAACACGCTTAAATCATAATTTTTGTTTAAGCTGACTATCTTGGCTACCGCTAACACCACCTCCATGGTCATAACCACTAAAAAGCCTACCACCAGCGTAGTAACCCAATTGGTATCGACCTTTTCAATATTCGAGTGGGTGCGCTGCAACCGGTACTTATAGCCAACAATAAGGCGCAAGCAGGCCAGCGCATAGCCCACCCGTAAGCACTTGCAGAAAAACTCCATCCCCACGTAGGGCGCGCCGTAAACAAAGCTCTCGCTGTTGATGGCCTGTAACCGCAACGGCTGTGGTAAATGATAAAAACCGACCCACATAAATACACCGAAAAGAAGGAAAGGAAGCAGATGCAACGCATCGCGTGGCTTGAGATGAAAATCTCTAAACAGTAACGATTTGACGCACAGGTACAGTAAAACGCCATCAAGGTAGTAGGCGAAGCCACCAATAAAATACAGCTCGGGCCAGCTCTCGCGTACCGTAAACTTAAACTCAGCGCCCCATAACGCCATTTCATGCAGCGGAATACAGGCATGCGCGAGCAGAAACGCCGCTAAAAAATACGTGCTTTTTATGCCTCGTCGATTTGTGGCCACTAACAACACCGCAAAAAACAAACACTGCAGTGCGGTCATCATCAGTATCAGATCGTGAAAATTAAACAGGACTTGATCCATAGCGAAACCACTACTCGATGTATTGTTATTCTCTTATGCCCCACCACGCCGGCAGTTTTAATCTGTCAGAGTGAAGCCGGTAATGCCGCCGATCATAGCGGAACTCACCGGTGACTACCACGGCACTGCCCGCAAACAAGCGTATTTTACTAGGTTCGGTTAAACATCACGCAGGCGAACGCGTATCTCTAAGTTTGTTTCGCCAACCCGAACGACATGCCGCCCAAACCCCTCTAGGGTTAGGGTCGCATTGCGCTATCTCGGTAATGCGACGCGGCTCGCCCGCGCCCAATAATAACCAACGAGGTAAGACTATGAACACTTCAACACAGCCGTTACCGGCCGATAAAATAATGTCTGCGCCCCAAAGCCCGGCATATAGCAAGATTTGTATCGCCACCAGCCTTGCGCTCGCGGCGCTTGTCAGCGCGGCTAACGCTGCGGCACAAACCACCCTGCCAGCCCAGCTGCAAGCCGAAAACTACACCAGCCAGCAAGGCGTGGAGCTTGAGCCCACCAGCGATAGCGGCGGTGGCCAAAACGTCGGATGGATTGACGCCGGCGACTGGCTGCAATACGACATCAACGTACCCACCGCGGGCACCTACGCTATTTCGTACCGCATTGCGTCGCCGGCCGGCGGGCAACTGATTTTAAGCCAAAACGCCCAAGATTTAACCGACGCTCTCACCTTGCCCGCCACCGGCGGCTGGCAAAACTGGACGACGGTCAACGACGAGGTTTACCTCAATAGTGGGGTTCAGAGCATCGCGCTATGGGCCGAGACGGGTGGCTGGAACATCAATTGGCTACAACTGGAACCTACCGCCACCAACCCGCCACCGAGCGGCTCTCTACCGATGATTCGCCAACAGGGAAAAGCCTGGGCCATTAACGGCGAGCCGGTGCGGCTGAAAGGCCTTAACCTCGGTAATTGGCTGCAACTGGAATTCTGGATGATGGGCAATGCCATCAGCAACAGCAACGGCGCCATTAACGATCAGTGCACTTTAGAGGCTACCTTAGACAGCCGCTTTGGCTACGCCGAACGCGAGCGACTGATGGACATCTTCCGCAATAGCTGGATGACCGACCGTGACTGGGACCGCATCGCGGCGCTCGGATTTAATGTGGTGCGACTGCCCTTTCCGCACAATTTAATTGAAGACGAGAACAACCCCTACACGTTGCGCCCCGATGCCTGGGAGTTTTTGGACAAAACCATCGCCGAGGCGGCCGAGCGCGGGATTTACACAATTTTAGATTTACACGGCGCCGCCGGCAGCCAGGGCTGGGAGCACCACTCGGGCTGCTCCAACCGCAATTGGTACTGGGACGGCGGCAACGGCCAATCGGCCGCTTACTACCAGGACCGAACCGCCTGGCTTTGGGACATGATTGCCCAGCGCTATGCGGGCAACGGTAACGTCGCTGCCTATGGCCTGTTAAACGAGCCCTGGGGCACCGATGGTGTGACGCTGGCCAACAATCTAAACAGTTTGTACGCCACGGTGCGGGCAAAAGACGCCGAGCATATCGTCATTTTGCACGGGCACAACACCACAGGGATCGATTACTTTAGCGTACCCGGTAACGATGTAGCTTACGAGATGCACTTTTACCCGGGGATTTTTGGCTGGCGCGATAATGATGACCCAACCGACGTCCACCTCGACTGGCTATTTTGCGAAAACGGCGCAGGCGGTGGTACCTGCGACTGGGACAATGACATCAACAATCGTCAGGTGCCGTTTCTTATTGGCGAGTTTCAGCCCTGGACCGAGCTGGGCGCCAACGGCGGTGAAATCACCCGTAAAACCTACGATACCTACAATGCACTTGGCTGGGCTGCCACCGCCTGGTCTTACAAAACCGTGTCACCCAGTGCTCACAGCGGCAATCCCAACAACGGCTGGCCCTGGGGTATTGTTACCAACACCTCAGGCTTTGGCGGCATTAATATGAGCACGGCCAGTAAGAGCCAAATCGAGTCTTGGTTTGCCCAATTTGCCACGCAGTCACTCTCGACCCATAGTGACATTCAGTATTGGATGAATTACCAACCGACGGCGGGCAGCGGCAGCATTGAGGCCGAACACTTTCGCTGGCACTCGGGCGCTAGTGTAGAAGTAACGAGCGATCCACAAGGCGGCGACTTTAACGCCAGCTACCTGGATACCGGTGACTTGATGGTGTATCGCGTCAATGTTCCACAAGCCGGAAATTACCAACTGCAATACCGAGTCGCCTCACCGGGCGGCGGCACGGTAAACACCAGCTTTCATAACGGCGCACCACTGGGCAGCACCGCCATTCCTGCCACAGGCGGCTGGCAAACGTGGCAAACCGTTAACGGGCCAACGGTTTATTTACCCGCCGGCGAGCAAGACATCAGCCTGTACGTAGCAAACGGTGGCTGGAATCTAAACCTCTGGCGCCTTAATGCTCAGTAGGCTTTTCCTGTAACGCGCCACCCCGTGACCGGCGCCTGCCGATCACGGGGTGGCGCCAATTAACGAACATTCAAAACCACACGTCATCTGTCTAATCGAAAACACCCGTATACGATTTAAAAACCGTTTGTCCGCACTCTGTTGCAATAGGTTATTCATTGAACTTTTGCCGTCTCTGACCGCCGGGGGTAGCGTCACCTTTTACGTCCACCAACAGGGACATCGGGCATTGAGCGCCGCCATGTAAAACTCTGCATCAAGCTCAAAAACCACACAACCCACTGTTTTTATTAAATTTTTAAATAGTTCGAATCGGCAAAACTTAGCCGAACCTATTATTTTTGAGCGTTTTGGTTCGAGTACAAGCACTCGGACGACCCGGCTGTGCCACCATTTTATTCTTCGTCTCGCAGTGCACATGAAGGCACTGTCAGGGCTGCCACAGCCCAATAACAATAAACACGATACAGAGGCGATATAACAATGAAACAACTTTTACGCTCTCCGCTGACGCTTGCCATCGCGTTAGTCAACGCCAGCCTGGCCACCAATGCCATGGCTCAAAACACGCCCAAATCCAAACCGGTGCTGGAAGAAATTGTGGTGACCGCCACCAAGCGCGAAACCAACCTGATGGACACCCCCATCGCCATTACCGTAATGACCGAAGAAGCTTTGGTGCAACAGGGCATTGCCAACGTCAAAGACATCGACAAGCTCGTCCCCAATATGGACATCACCATAGATTCCTCTCAATCCGCACCGGTGATATCAATGCGCGGGGTGCGCTCGACCAATATTACCGAGCTGGGCGACCCGGCCGTGGGTTTACACTTAGACGGCATTTACTCCCCGCGTCCGCAAGGCGCCATGGCGCTGATGTTTGACGTCGAGCGGGTCGAGGCCCAGCGCGGCCCCCAGGGCACCCTGTTTGGCCGCAACTCGACGGTCGGTAACATCAACATCATTACCAAACGGCCCGATACGCAAGAGCTGGCGGGCAGCTTAGGCGTCGAGTTAGGTAACTTTAACCACCGCCAAGTGCGCGGCGTGATTAACGTACCCGTCACCGACACTTTTGCGTTGCGCGGCTCCTTTATGGTCGAAGAGCGCGACTCCTACCTCAACGGCTACTACGACCCCAACCAGTGGGACACCCGTTACCTGTCCGAGGATATTCGCAACGCCCCGCTCTATACCGGCGCAGAGGAAGACAAAAGCCTGATACAGCGCGCCCGCTGGTGGGATGGCGGCGCCGACGGCGTGCAGGAGCTGGTTAAAGCCGACGAGGCGGATTTTTACAACAACTCCGATCAGTACTCCTTCCGTCTGGCGGGGCAATGGGAGCCCAGTGAAGACTTCTCTTGGTATGTCGCCTACGAGCATTTTCAGGATGACAGCGCGGGCTCGGCCGACACGATTGACTGTGATAAAGCCGCGCTGCGGGTGCGCACCGATGAAGACGGCAACTACCTTGATGCCAGCGGCAACATCTCGGCGACACCGGTACCCGGCTCGGATGGCTGCGAACGAATCTATGGCCCGGGCGCGGATTCTTACACCGTCAACGTCAGTGTGCCGGGCGAGCAAGACCTGAACATTCAAAATGTGCGCTCTAACCTGCGCTGGGATTTCAGCGATTCTATGGCGTTTGTCTACAATGCCGGCTGGGCCAAACAAACTCGCACTCAGATGTCTGATCAAGATCGCGGCATCACCGACTGGGATATGTCGATCTTCTTTCGCGAGGCCACCTTTGTCTCGCACTCTCACGAGCTACAGTTACAGTCCACCGACGCCGGCCCGCTGCAGTGGGTCACCGGTCTGTTTTTCTTTGAGGAAAACAACGATATGCAAGGCGGCTGGATGAACTCCATGGCAAGCGCCGATTACTGGAACCAATCCGACCGGACTCTGGCCTCGCAGGCGGCGTTTGCCCAAGGCACCTACGATATCACCGAGCGTTTACACCTCACCGCCGGTTATCGCTACACCCGCGACACCAAAGAAGATGTGGGCGGCCACAATATGTCCTGTAACGACAGCAACCCTAACCTGCTTGAGCCCGAACTTAACGGCAACGCCTGCTTTCCGTCATGGGATCGCGAAGCCTTCAACAGTTTGCCGCAGGATTATTTCTGGAATAAAGGCATTTATACCTCGGTTACTAACAACGATATCAAAGGCGAGTGGGATTACCACAACTATCGCTTAGGGCTTGATTACGACCTATCCGATGACACCATGATTTTTGCCTACGTTGCCAATGGCACTAAGTCTGGCGGTATTGGTGATGTGGTCGTGCAGTACGAGCAAGACCCGATCACCACCGAGTACCCGCTGGACGAAAACGGCGAGCGCATCGTGAAAAAACGCTGGGGTAATACCTACGAGCCAGAAGAAGTTATCACTTATGAAACCGGCGTAAAAACCGACCTGCTAGATAATAGTTTGCGTCTATCGGCCACTGTGTTTTACAGCGATTACAGCGATATGCAAGTGGCCACTTCAAAGCCGCTGTTTGTAACTTACTCGTTTGAGCGCGATGGCGAGACGGGCGAAGAAACCGGTGAAATTTCGGCCGACCCATTCACCGTGTTCCAAACCGACAACATCGGCAAAGCCGAGATCAAAGGCGTCGAGATCGAGTTTGACTGGGCATTGACCGAAAACGACCGCCTCAACGGTTACGTTAGCTACCTCGACACTAAAATCGTCAGCGATTTTTATCAACAGTGGACCCACGCCACTGTCGACTTGTTTGAGATCGAGCACGCCGACTCTGTCGACCCGGAAAACACCGCACTGACCACGAACCTAAAAGGCAATGAGCTACCCAGCTCGCCCAAGTACTCTTTAAACATCAACTATAGCCACACCTTTGATTTGCACCGTGGTGCCACCCTGGTGCCCTGGGTTAACGTCAGCTGGAAAGACAAATCTTACTACTCCATTTTTAACAGCGAAAAGCACGAAGACTTGTTTGCCAGCGAGACGCCCGACGCCTTTAGCGATACGCGCGAATCCGTCACCAACGTCAACCTCGGTATCAAGTACACCGCCGCCAGTGATAATTGGAGCCTCGAGGCATTTTGCAACAATGCCACAGACGAAACCGAGTTTTACTGGGGCGGCGGTGGTGATGGCGTCATCAAAGGGCCTGTGTCGATGCCGCGCTTTTACGGCATTCGCGCCAACTACCGTTTTTAAACATGTGGTATCGGTTTGGCCGCACCAAGGTCACGGCTCGCACTCGGCGTAGCGCGGCCCAGGTGCGGTCAAACCTGCTAAACACATTGCGGCATCCTCACCCGGATTGGCCACGCCTGCCAGCAGGCGTGGCACTTTTTTGCGCTCACCCACTCCGGTGGAGCTGTACCGCCTTAGCCTCACGCCAAAGCTTCCCACTATGGGTTGTGGTTAGTCCCACTTTCGCACGGCTTTGCAGATGGGACGATTCCTGCGCACCCGCGCGTAACAATAACGCCATATTGAAAGAGCCTATGGCCAACAATAACAAAGAGACCGTCTATGAAACTTCCCACTAAAATATTTAGTCACTGGCAGCCTTTATCTCTGGCTCTCGCCGCCAGCGTTGCCATCGCCGGCTGCGGCTCCTCCAGCAGCGACAGCTCAACCACAAACTCCAGCAGCTCTGTCAGCAGTAGCTCCAGCACTTCTTCCAGCTCAAGCAGCGAGCAATCAAGCAGCTCATCGGTAGCCAGTGAACTCTCCCGTTTGCACGCTGCCGGTACGCAGTGGGTCCAAGCCGACGGCACTCCGATTGCGCTAAAAGGCACCAACCTCGGTAACTGGCTGCTGCAAGAGTTTTGGATGATGGGCCAGAGCACCGACGCCGTAAACGACCAGTGCACCTTAGAAGGCGTGTTTGATCAACGCTTTGGCACCGCCGAACGCGAGCGGTTGATGGAGCTGTTTCGCGATAACTGGATCACCGAACGCGACTGGGATCAGATGGCCGAGTTTGGTCTCAACGTCGTGCGTGTACCTTTTATGTGGAACCTGATTGAAGACGAGGCCAATCCCTATACGCTGCGCAACGATGCATGGGAGTACCTCGACCGGGCCATCAGCGAGGCCGAATCCCGCGATATGTACGTGATCTTAGATTTACACGGCGCCGTGGGCGCGCAGGGCTGGGAGCACCACTCTGGCTGCGCCGAGCAAAACTGGTACTGGGATGGCGGCAACGGCCAAGATGCGACTTACTATCAGGATCGCACCGCCTGGCTTTGGCAACAAATTGCCGAGCGTTATAAAACCAGCGATACCGTTGCCGGTTACGGCCTGTTAAATGAGCCGTGGGGCACCACGCCAGAGACGCTTGCCGATAACATCGAGTCGCTTTACCACAAAGTACGCGAGATCGACCAAGAGCACGTTATTATTTTACCCGGTCATAGCCAAGGCATTGATGCCTACGGCAACCCTGCCGACCGCGGCATGGAAAACGTCGCCTTTGAGATGCACTTTTACCCCGGTATTTTTGGCTGGGGTGAAATCGGCTACCAGGTACACCGCGATTGGCTAACCTGCGGCATTAACGGCACTGGCGGTGTGTGTGAGTGGCAGGCGCGCTTAAGCGCACTGAACACGCCCTTTTTAATCGGCGAGTTTCAGCCCTGGACCGGTTTAGGCGGCGAGCTGGGCGGCAAAATCGCCCGCGCCACTTACGACACTTACGCGCAACACGGGTGGGCCGCCACCAGTTGGGCCTACAAAGTGCTCAGCAACACCGGTGGTCAGGGCAACGGCACCTGGGGCATGGTGACAAACCAAGCCAGCCTGGGGCTACTGGCCAAAGCCGACACCTGGGCCTGCGCCGGTTGGGATAGCACTTTTAGTACCGCTTGCGGCACCTCGACGCCAACCATTACCGCACCCGGCGAAGGTACGCAGGATTACTACCTAGTGATTAAAGCCGGCGCCTGCTGCGACGCCGGCCGTCTGGATGTCAGCCTCGACAGCATAAGCCTACGAGCGCACGAAACTGCCACCGAGCTATTAAGCAACGGCGAGTTTAATGACAATAGCGGCTGGACAGCCTGGACGGCCGGGGACCCGGTGAATCTCGAGTTTAATCAAACCGAGTACATCCCCAGCGGTGGTAATGGCGCCGCGCTGCGCTTAACCAGCGCCAGCGTAAGCAATGGCGGGCTTTACCAAAAAGTGAGCTTGACCGGCGGCCAGCAATATCAGTTTAGCGGCGTATTTAAAGACAACGGCAGCACCGATGCCTGGGCCGAAATGTATTTAGTGCCCACTCAGCCTGTCGATGGCGAGGACATAACCGGTAATGCGCTGGCGCAACTCGATTTTAACACTGCCTCAATGGCCGAGATCGAAGCGCTATTTAACGAGTTTGGCTCGCTCGACTACGATGTTCATACCGAGCTCAAGCACTGGCTCACCACCGAGCAAGCGCCCGAACTGTTTTCCCTAAAAAACCCACCCAGCAATGTCACACTGGTGGAAACCGACGGCGGTAACCAACTGAGCTGGAGCGCCAGTGTTGAGCCCGGCGTTGAAGGTTACCGCATTTACCGCAGTACCGTTGTCGGTAGCGCCGGAGAGCTTATCGCCCAAGTGGACAACTTACAGTATCTGGATAGTACCGCACCCGAGCAAACCACCTACTACCAAATCAGTAGCTACGCAGGCGACGCCGAGAGCTACCCATCGACGAGTGTTGCCACCACTACCGTAGCCAGCGCTTTGCCCGGTACGGTTCAAGCCGAACACTTCAGCGCCATGAGTGGCGTGCAACTCGAAACCACCAGCGATGCCGGCGGCGGCCACAACATTGGTTACATCGATACCGGCGACTGGCTCGACTACCTCGTGACGATTGAAGCCGCAGGCACCTACACCATCGAGTACCGGCTAGCGAGCGCTGGCGGCTCGGATGGCTTTAGCCTTCTGCTCGGCGATAACACACTCGATACCGTCGCGGTGCCCGACACGGGCGATTGGCAGGCGTGGCAAAGCGTCAACCACAGCATCACGCTGCCCGCCGGCGAGCACACCCTGCGGGTTAAAGCATTAGCCGGCAGCTGGAATTTTAACTGGCTGCGCGTTAGCGCGCCTTAATAACACAGTGCTTAGGCACATTTTTTAGAAGTATGGAGTCCACCATGAAAAAACTCTTAACCTATTGCCTGCCGGCGCTTGTGGCGGCCATGCCACTGGCACAGGCCGCCACCGATGCCGAGATCGAGCAGCGCATCGATGCACTGCTGGGCAAAATGACGCAAAAAGAAAAAATCGGCCAGCTCGCGCTGCGCGACTTTGGTATGTACAGTGGTGAATCCCTCGCCGACATTAAACAGCAAATTCGCGACGGTGAAGTGGGCGGTTTTTTAAACGTTAACTTCTCCTCCGCCGAAGGCAACGCCTTTGCCGACTTGCAAAAATTAGCCGTAGAAGAAAGCCGCAATGGTATCCCGCTTATTTTTGGGCAGGACGTTATTCACGGCTACGAGACCATCTTCCCGATCCCATTGGGTCAGGCAGCCAGCTGGAACCCCGAACTGATTGAGCAAGGCGCGCGCGTGGCCGCCGAAGAAGCCACCGCCGACGGTATCCGCTGGACGTTTGCGCCGATGATTGATATCTCGCACGACCCGCGCTGGGGCCGTATCGCCGAAACTCTGGGCGAAGATCCGTACCTGACCTCGACCCTGGGCGTTGCCATGACCCGCGGTTTTCAAACCGACGACCCCACCCGCACCGACGCCATGGCCGCCTCGGCCAAGCACTTTGTCGGCTACGGCGCAGCCGAGGGCGGCCGCGATTACAACGCCGCCTACATTCCCGAAGCGACCTTGCGGGACATGTACCTGCCACCGTTTAAAGCCAACGTCGATGCTGGCCTAATGACGGTTATGAGCTCGTACAACACGCTCAACGACATACCCGCTACCGCCAACGACTTTGCCCTTAAAACCATCTTGCGCGATGAATGGGGCTTTGATGGTTTTGTGGTGAGCGACTGGAACGCGGTGATGGAAATGATTCCCCACGGCTACGCGCGCGATGCAAAACACGCCGCCGAGCTTACCGCGAATGGCGGTGTCGACTTTGAGATGCACACTGACACCTTCCGTAAACACCTGCCCGAGCTGATTAAAGAGGGCAAGTTTACCGAAGAAAAACTCAATACCGCTGTGCGCCATATGTTGCGCATCAAAATGCGTTTAGGTTTGTGGGATAACCCCTACCCCCGGGGCAACCGCGACAAGATTATTTTAAGCGATGACCACTTAGCGGCCGCTCGCGATGCCGCGCGTCAGAGTTTTGTATTGCTTAAAAACGACAACAACCTTTTACCGCTCACCAAAAAAACCAAAATCGCCTTAATCGGCCCCTTGGCCAATGTGCCCCACGAGCAATTAGGCACTTGGATTTACAACGGCAACAAAAAAGATTCGCACCCCTTAGTGCCGGCGCTCAAAGACTACCTGGGTGGCGACAGCCAGTTTACCTTTGTAAAAGGTTTAGACTACAGCCGCGACACAAGCACCAAAGGCTTTAAAGACGCGGTTAAGGCCGCTAAAAAGGCCGACGTGATTGTGTACGTAGGCGGTGAAGAGTCGATTTTATCCGGTGAAGGTCACAGCCGTGGCGACATTGCTCTGCCCGGTGCGCAACAAGCGCTGGTTACTGCTTTAAGTGAAACCGGCAAGCCGTTAGTGACGGTTATTATGGCGGGCCGGCCCATTGAACTTGGCGCTATTCGCGAACAATCGGATGCCATTATGATGGCGTGGCACCCAGGCACCATGGCCGGTCCGGCGCTGGTTGATGTGCTGTACGGCGATTACTCGCCGGTGGGTCGCCTGCCCATCACCTGGCCCAAAGGCGAAGGGCAAATACCGGTGTACTACAACCACATGGCCACCGGCCGCCCGGCCACCGATGATAATTACACCCGTATTGCGGATATCGAAATTGGTGTATTCCAGCACGTGCCCGGCAACTCGTCTAACCACTTAGATTATGGCCACACACCTGAGTATCCGTTTGGTTACGGCTTAACCTACACCAATTTTGACTACTCAGATTTAAACGTCGAAACCGCAAAAGTGAGTATGGGCGGCACGGTAAAAGCCAGTGCTGTGATTAAAAATACCGGTAAAGTCGCCGCCACCGAAGTGGTTCAGCTTTATGTGCAAGATGTGGTCGGCAGTCGCACCCGCCCGGTGCGTGAGCTTAAAGACTTTAAACGGGTAACCCTGGCGCCCGGCGAATCAAAAACCGTTGCGTTCACCCTGCCCACCAGCCAACTCGCGTTCCACAACCGCGATATGCAGTTAGTGACCGAGCCGGGTAAGTTTAACCTTTGGATCGCCCAAGATTCCGCCTCTGGGTTGCAAGGCGAATTTACCGTGGTTGATCACTAACAACATAAAATAAGGCTCATACACGCCCAACCTAAAAAGCCGGATGCACCAAGGGGGGCATCCGGCTTTTTTTGGGTAACGTATCGGATAAAAGCTTACACCAACCCCGCAACTCCATAAGAGGTGACTGCGCACTGGTTGGTGAGCCCGTCGCGTATAGCTTGGGTATAATCTGACACGGTGGGAACCGCGCCCGAGCAAGGCTGCGTATTGTGCAATACATCATCGTACTTCCACAAAAAGCCTCCCGCTAAATTGTACTTACTGACGCTGGCCAGTGACTCGCACACGCCGCCCAAACCAAACGGGCACTCTTGTGGATTTGAATCACTCGCGCCGCGCACCGCCAGCCCGGCCACAATATAAGAGGCGCCCCGCCCTTTGCCCACCACCTGCGACACAGCATTAATCCATGGCTCTAGCTCGTCGAGGTTTTCGGCGCCGCCCGAGTAGCACTGTAAATTCCACCAACTGACCCGGTGGCCTTTATCCCACAAGGTTTGCATATGGCCTTGCCACTCAGTGGGGTTGCGGTAGGGGCAAAAAGTCACCTCAAAGCCCAGTTCAAACAATATCTCGCAAAAATCGGTAATGGTGCTGGCCTTTACCGGCTCCTCGTTATCCAGATCAATGCCGTCAATAACGCATTCGCCATTGAGGGTAAACGCCTCGCGCAGCGTCTGAAAATTGCGCCGCAGTAAATCGCCCATGCCGTGTTCCAGCATATACTCGATAGTCTGAAAGTCACACACGCCCCAGCCACCCATCGAGAGAAAAATCTTACTCACCTGACTGCCGTTTTGTTTCATCTTAAGCAAGTCGCGGGGCCAATCGGCCACCGCAGGATTATTGCCTGGATTAAAGGTATCACCGTTCACGATGCGCACATCGCCATCGTTAAACACCAGCTCCCCCCACGTTTGGCCCGCAATGGCCTTACATTCAAAAGGGTTCACATCCCCCGATCGACCGACATGCAACGACCACAGAATCACCGTTGTTAAACCGCTTTTTTGCACATCCACAATGTGCTTTTTACACCTCCCTGGCCCAAAATCACCACTGCAATAGGCAGCTACATTGACAACACTCATTGTCGTTCTCCGGCAGGAACCAAACCACGACGCTAATACAGCGTGCCGACAGGCGCCATTACAGGGCATTACAGGGCATTACAGGCAAAGGTAAACAAGGGGTTTAGCCCGCGCGAACGAAATATCGGCACGGCCATGCTTAATTATGCGTAAAAATATGGTGCGACCCACATCCGTTTTTTGGTGGGGCTATAGCGACACAAATTTCCGGATATACACCTAAAAAATCATTAAAATTACGCCAATATCACCAAAATGCCGCCATACGCGTTATCCGTACTGCGCGGTCATTAAGAGCAACACAAAAACCTAAGCCTCCAGCAATGGTGCCGCCCTTTTACCAGCTGCATTACGCAAGATTCCAGCGTTTGCATGGTCGGGCGCAAAGCCGCTGGCTCTAAGCGCCCCGACCCCGTAAAATACCGGCATCTACACTCTCTATTGATTCCGAGCCCTATGATCCCCCGTATTCGCGAAACGTCCCCTGTCCAATCGGTTTATTTAGCCTTTATCGAGGCGCTGCAAGATCGCGGCTTTGCCGGCGACCTAAATCCGGATTACGCTAACCGCACGGTGCTAGCGACCGACAACTCGATTTATCAGGTACTGCCCCAGGGCGTGGTGTACCCGCGCAACATAAACGACTTGGTGATCTTGGCCCAGCTCAGTGAGCGCGACGAGTTTAATCAGGTAGTACTTAGCCCACGCGGGGGCGGCACCGGCACCAACGGCCAATCGCTGACTGACGGCTTGGTGGTGGATATCTCCCGCCATATGAACCAGATATTGGAGATTAACGAGGCCGAACGCTGGGTGCGGGTGCAAACCGGGATGGTTAAAGATCAGCTAAACGCCGCGTTAAAACCTTACGGTTTGTTTTTTGCCCCCGAGCTTTCCACCAGTAACCGCGCCACCATCGGCGGCATGATCAACACCGATGCGTCGGGTCAGGGCTCGTGCCTATACGGCAAAACCCGCGACCATGTACTGGAGCTTAAAACCGTATTGCTGGACGGCAGCGTCTGCGACTCGGCCCCCGTGGACGACACGGCGCTTGCAGCCCTGCGCGACCGCACCGACCGGGTGGGCGATGTAGTGCGGCTGGTGGACGATATTCAGCGCCAACACGCTGCGTTAATTGACGCCAAATTCCCCAAGCTCAACCGTTGCCTTACCGGCTACGATTTAGCCCATATCCGCACCGACGAGGGCGAATTTAACCTCAACAGCGTATTGTGCGGCAGCGAGGGCACCTTAGGCTTTATTGCCGAAGCCAAGTTGAATGTTCTGCCCATCCCCAAGTATTCGGCGTTGGTGAATGTTAACTACCGGGATTTTAACGCCGCGCTGCGCGACGCTACCGAGTTGATGAAGGCCGGCCCTACATCGATTGAGACGGTAGACTCTAAGGTGCTGAACCTGGCCATGAACGATATCGTCTGGCACAGCGTGAGCGAGTTCTTCCCGCCGGTACCGGGCGAAGACATTAAAGGCATTAACTTAGTCGAGTACACCGCCGACAGCGACGAGGCCTTAGCCGAGGGCATAAAGCGCCTGACCGATACGCTGGACGCCATGAACGACTCAGTGCGAGAAAGCACCGGCCGTATCGGTTACTCGGTGGCCATGGGCAACGCCGCCGTGGGCAAAATTTGGGGCATGCGCAAAAAAGCCGTCGGGCTTTTAGGCAACGCCAAAGGCGAAGCGCGGCCGATACCCTTTGTTGAGGATACGGCTGTACCGCCCGAACATTTAGCCGATTTTATTTTGGAGTTTCGCGCCTTACTCGACAGCCACAACTTAGCCTACGGCATGTTCGGCCATGTGGACGCCGGTGTGCTGCACGTGCGCCCCGCGATCGACATGAAAGACCCCGAGCAAGAAAAGCTGGTGCGAGTGATATCCGACCAAGTGGCTGACTTAACACAAAAATATCACGGCCTACTGTGGGGCGAGCACGGTAAAGGCGTGCGCTCGGAGTACGCGCCTAAGTTTTTTGGCGAACTGTATCCGCAACTGCAAAAAATCAAAGCCGCGTTTGATCCGTACAACCAGCTAAACCCCGGCAAAATTGCCACGCCCAATGCTGAGATATCGCTATTGAGCATCGACGGTGTCACCACCCGCGGCCAACAAGATCGTAAAATTGCCGTCGAGGTATGGGAAGGCTACGCCGAGGGCATGCACTGCAACGGCAACGGCGCCTGCTTTAACTGGAACCCCAACGATGCCATGTGCCCCTCGTACAAAGCCACCCGCGAGCGTATTCACTCGCCCAAAGGCCGGTCATCGTTAGTGCGCGAGTGGTTAAAACAATTAAGCGAGCGCGAGGTTAACGCGGTGCAAGAGGCAAAAGCCAACCGCGAGCGCAATGCGGTCTTGTCACTGCCGGCGCGCATCAAAAACACCATCAACAAAAAGCGCGGCCAGTACGACTTCTCTCACGAGGTAAACGAATCTATGCAGGGCTGCTTGGCCTGTAAATCCTGCGTTGGTCAGTGCCCCATTAAAGTCGACGTGCCCGAGTTTCGCTCAAAGTTTTTAGAGCTGTATTACGGCCGTTATTTGCGCCCGCTAAAAGATTATTTTATCGGCGCGCTGGAATACATTATGCCCACCATGGTACGAGTACCCTGGTTGTACAACGGCGTCATGAAGCCCAAGATTAGTCAAAAAATGCTAGCCAAAGTAGCCGGTATGGTAGACAGCCCGCTGCTAACCGGCGTCGACTTGGACAAAGCCCTGCGCGATGTAAACGTGCGTTACGCCAGCGCGCAAAACATTGCCACGTTAAACGCCGAACAAAAAGCCAAAACCGTTATTGTGGTACAAGATGCCTTTACCAGTTACTTTGAAACCGAGCTGGTGCTAGACAGCTTAAAGCTGTTAAAAATACTCGGTTTTAATCCCATGCTGGCGCCCTTTAAACCCAACGGTAAGCCGCTGCATGTACACGGGTTTTTAAAGGCCTTTGCCAAAGCCGCCAACAACAACGCCGCCATGCTTAATGCGCTGGCCGGTACGGGTATCTCGCTGGTGGGGCTAGAGCCCTCCATGACACTCGCCTATCGCAGCGAGTATCAAAAAGTGCTGGGCGACAAAGCCCCCAAAGTGGCACTGATCCAAGAGTGGCTGGCCGCGCAAGATTTAACCGAGGCCACCGCACTGTTTGCTAAAAGCGATTACAAACTGCTGGCCCACTGCACCGAAAAAACCAACGCCGCTGCCTCTATTAAAGATTGGCAAACCGTGTATGTGGCCTTGGGGCAAGAGCTAAGCGTGCTTGAGACCGGTTGCTGCGGTATGGCCGGCACCTACGGCCACGAGGCGGCGAACGTGGCAACCTCGAAAAAGATCTTCTCGCAAAGCTGGGAGGCGGTTGTTACCGAGCCGGCCAACAGCGGCAAACTCACCGCCACCGGCTACTCCTGCCGCAGTCAGGTTAAACGCATTCAGGATCAGCGCCTGCCCCACCCCTTGCAGGTGCTGCTCGGTTCCTATCAGGGCTAAATTCACACTGACTATTATTTTTGCAGCGACTCGGACAGGGCTTAGCTCTACCCGAGTCGCTGCATGCGTTAACAAGTTTAACTAAACTATTTAAACGGAGTTACACAATGGGTTATGCATCAAAATTGGCCGGATGTTTTACCTTGGCGACCCTTTTAGGGGTTGGCCTACACAGCCACGCCACTACCGTTCAGTTTCAAACCGTACTGGGAGATTTTGAAGTCGAGCTGTATGATGAGAAGACCCCGATCACCACAGCAAACTTTTTAGAGTATGTTGAGGCCGGCGCCTACACGGACTCTATTTTTCACCGTTTGGATAACGACTTTATCCTTCAAGGTGGCGGCTTTGCGTTTGATATAGAAAACAGTCAAATCGAACGCATTATTCAAAATGATTCTATTAAAAATGAGCCGTTTTTCTCCAACACCCGCGGCACCATCGCCATGGCCAAACTGCCCGGCCAACCGAACAGCGCGACCAGCCAATGGTTTATTAACCTAGAAGATAGCAACGACTTCTTAGACTCAATAGACGGTGGCTTTACGGTCTTTGGCAAGGTAACCGGCGAGGGCATGGATATTGTCGATGATATTGCCGCATTAAAGATCGGCGATTACCGAGCAACCAACAGTGCCTTCAAAGAACTGCCGCTACGTAACGTTAGCAACAGTGATCTAAATAATAAGGTTCCTCTAACAGAGGACAACCTAATGCTGATCAAAAACATTATGGTTCTAGGCACCACCACCGCCTCTAGCGCAAGCTCTACCTCAAGCAGTTCAAGTAGCAGCAGCGCCATTAATGCCAGCAGTTCTGTCAACTTCAACAATTCTACAAGTTCGAGCAGCATTAGTAGCTCTGATACGTCTGTCAGCTCCAGCAGCTCGGTTAGCTCTAGTAGTACCAGTAGCGCTATCGCCTCTGTTAGCTCCAGTAGCGTAGTACCCGCGCCCTCAAACAGCGGTGGCAGCTCCGGTGGTGGCGGTAGCGCCAGCTGGCTGATGCTCGTGGCATTATTGAGTGCCGGTATCGCCCGCAGAATGGGCAGCAAAAAACCGTTACAAGCGACAACCGCCGCACCTTAAAGGCATAGAAAAGCCTCCAGACATCGGCCTCAGATACAGCGACAACGGCTAGCTCACAGCTGTACAAATGGTGGATGGTTTGGAGGCCTCGTTAAGCTCTCGCTAGGATGTGGATAATCACGCATCCTAGCAAACCACTACATTTTCTAACATTTCTCCCATTGGCGCTCTGGTATGGTTTACGCCTTATAAGAGCACCATCGCGTTATAGCGATTTTTAATACTCATAATATTACCGTGGAGATTCACAATGGGTCATTTATCCAAAGCCGCTGCCGGCCTTACCTTGGCAACAGCACTATTGGGCGCCAGCGCCGCCAGCCAAGCCACTATCGTCCAGTTTCAGACGGTTATGGGCGATTTTGAGGTGAACCTTTACGATGAGACCACCCCCGAGACGGTGGCAAACTTTTTGGCGTATGTGGAAGCCGGAGCCTATAGCGATAGCTTTATGCATCGCTCTGTACCTGGATTTATTGTTCAAGGTGGAGGTTTTAGCTTTGACCAGGAAGAAGATAAATTTTCGGTGATTGAGGCCAATGACCCCGTTCAAAACGAGCCGTTGCTATCCAATCAGCGAGGCACTATTGCTGTAGCCAAAACCAACGCAGGCCCTAGTACAGGTACTAATCAGTGGTTTTTTAATCTCGACGATAACAGCGGTAACCTCGACTCCCAAAACGGTGGTTTTACCGTATTTGGCGAAGTAACCGGCAATGGTATGGCTATAATTGATGCAATAGCAGAACTACGAACTGAAGACTTTAGCGCCTCTAGTGCAGCCTTCGCGGAATTTCCGCTGCGTAATTTTACCGATGAGGACCTTGCTAATCAAACGACAATTACTGAAGACCATATCGTTCTGGTACAAAACATCGTCGTTCTCGACGCCGCCGTGGACACCGCGGCCGATTTAGACCCCATGCCCACCACCCGCGATGACAACGAGCCAGACAATGGCGGCAATAACGGTGGCAGTGGCGGCGGTGGCGGCGGTAGTGTCAGCTGGCTGATGTTATTGGGCCTGCTGGGTGCGGGTATCGCGCGCCGCGTTAGCCGCCAGCGTTAATTCAGCGCAAACCTAATGTGATGCTCGGCGGGCTCGAGCCTATTGAGTCAACCGAGCACTTCAGCCAAGTAATAAAGGCAACAACGACAACATAGCGATGGCCGCAATAGCCAGCAGCGTGCCGATTACCACCAACGGCCTTTGGCGCAATTGGCTGGCAAAGGTAGGCGCCGTGCCCTCGGCTAACCGGCGCTCAAAGTCGGCGCGCGACTCTTGGCTAAAATGGTACTGAAACTCTCCGCCAAGCTCCCGCGCCCTTGTTACATCTTTATCATTCACAAGCCATAGGCCATCCACCCCCAAACGCCAGCGGCCGGCCTGAGTGGTATAGCAAGCAATACCCTGGTTTTGTAATAACTCAATAAGCCCGTCGACTTCTTCGGCGCTGGCGCCGGTGGTTCGCATTAATAATTGTGGCAAAGTGCACCTTGCTGGTTTTAAGTTGCTTGCTAAGTTGAAGACTCTATCAGCTTAATTTCGGAGTGTAGCTCGGGCGCTACCAGTGATTTTTGTTGCGAGCGTTTATCCAGCAAGACAATACGGCCCACGCCGGTGGCAACCACCTCGCCCTGCTCATCACTGTAAATTTCGTACTCCTGCGAGAAACCGTGCTCGTGCACCTCGGTGATGGTGCAACCCACTATCAGGCGATCGGGGTAGCGCACCGGCCGGCGGTAACGGCAGGCTGTTTCGGCCAATACCGGTATAATTTGCCCGGTATCAAACACGCCTTTTTGGCTCATACGGCGCATATAGGCAATGCGGGCCGATTCAAAATAACGCAAATACACCACATTATTCACGTGGCCAAAAGCATCCATCTCACCCCATTGCACATCGATTTCGATGGTTACCGGAAAACTACCTAAAAAATCTTCGCGATCGGTCACGGACAACTCCTTCTTTGTTGATGCGTAGTGATGCCTTTCGCCATTTTAGACGCTATCGGCTATGATGAGTAGCCAAGAGACAATCGATCACCGCACACCCCAAGGATGTTTTATGCACGACT
The DNA here is from genome assembly GCF_042847215.1 of Gilvimarinus japonicus. GTDB lineage: Bacteria > Pseudomonadota > Gammaproteobacteria > Pseudomonadales > Cellvibrionaceae > Gilvimarinus > Gilvimarinus japonicus. The sequence goes on along the minus strand of NZ_AP031500.1, from coordinate 1,239,649 downwards.
CAGCCATGGCAATTGCCATTATCGGAATTGCCGCGCTCGCCTGCCAGTGGGGCGCCTGGAAAGCCCGCCTGCCAGCCATCTTGTTTTTACTGATTGCTGGCCTAATTTTAGGCCCCGGTCTTGGCTGGCTAAATCCCGACGAGATTTTTGGCGAACTGCTGTTTCCGCTGGTATCTCTTGCGGTGGCGGTCATTCTGTTTGAGGGCAGCTTAACCCTTAACTTTCAAGAGTTGGGCAGCACCAGCAAAGTTGTGCAACGGATGATTACCGTGGCTGCGCCCGTCACTTGGCTCATTGTCGCCATTACCGCCCACGAACTGTTCGGCCTTAGCTGGCAACTGTCGATTCTGTTTGGCGCGCTGATGGTGGTGACCGGCCCCACCGTCGTCACCCCACTACTACGCACCGTACGCCCATCCGAGAAAGTCGCCAACATTTTGCGCTGGGAGGGCATTATCATCGACCCAATCGGCGCCCTGCTGGTGGTTGTGGTGTACGAGTTTATCGTGACCCAAAGTGGCGCCAAAGCTTTCAGCCAGAGCCTACTACTGTTTTTAGAGATCATCGTCGTGGGCCTTGCCGGTGGCGCCGCGGCAGGCTACGCATTAGGCAAAATCTTAGCACGACGCCGCTTGCCCGAATATCTACAAAACCTCGCCACCTTAAGCCTAGTATTTATGGTGTTTACGCTTTGTAACCACCTAGCACACGAGTCCGGCCTGCTGGGCGTCACCGTCATGGGAATGTGGCTGGGTAATATGCGCGGGGTGCATATTCACAACATCCTTAATTTTAAAGAAAACCTTACCATTTTATTTATCTCCGGGCTGTTTATTATCCTAGCGGCGCGCCTGCCGCTAGAGCAACTGATCGGGATTATGACCATCCCGTGCCTGTTACTGCTACTCGTCATCCAGTTTATTGCGCGGCCAATCTCGGTGGCGCTGGCAACTTTCAGGTCGAACATTAAAATTCGCGAACGGGTGTTGCTGGGCTGGATCGCGCCGCGAGGTATTGTCGCGGCCGCCGTATCGGCCCTGTTTGCGTTACGTTTAGCCGAGAGCGGTGTCGAAGACGCCGACCTTTTAGTGCCGCTAACCTTTGCTGTTATTTTAGGCACTGTGGTGTTTCAAAGCGCCACCTCCCGGCCTTTGGCCAAGCTACTGGGCATTGTCGAACCAGAGCCTCGCGGCGTATTGATACAAGGCGCCAATCAAGTGGCGCGCAGCATTGGCAAGGCTCTGCAACAGCAAGATTTACCGGTGGTGGTGTGCGATTCCAACTGGGACAACATTCGCCTGGCAAGGATGGCAGGGCTTAAAACCTTTTACGGCAACCCGGTATCTGAGTTTGCCACCCAACGCTTAGAGCTAACCGGCATTGGCAACCTGATTGCGCTCTCCCCGCTGCGCGAGCTCAATGTAATTGCCGGAATGCACTTTCGCAGTGAGTTTGGCGAGCGGCACATCTTCTCGATCCGCACCAGCGCCGACAACAACAAAGCCGAAAAACACCAAGTGGCCTCGACCTTAAAAGGCGCTCCATTGTTTAGCGAGGATTTAACCTACGCCAAGCTCGCCAGCTTGATTGGCAGCGGCGCCGAAATCAGAGCCACCCGACTCACCGAAGAATTTACGATGGAAGAGTTCCGCCGTCAGGGCGGGTCGCAGTTGTTATTTGCCGTGACCGATAAAGGCAAGCTTAAACCGTTTATTGCGGGTGAAACCCTAGAACCGGCAAAAGACTGGGTGCTTCTCAGCCTGATTCGCGAACCCAAACCAAAGATTCGCGAGAACAACGACGAGCAGCCTGACCTACCATAATGTTCCACGAGACAAATATTGGTTAACATTTAGCAAAGATTCCGGCACCCGCTATACTGCTAAGAGCCTATTTTAGTTATTGGACCTAGCAGCGAGGGATTGAACATGTCCGTAAACGTAAAGTTATTGTTAACAGGGCTGCTTGCTTGCAGCATGGCACTGCAAGCAACTGCCGACCCACTACCATCTTGGAACGACACCCATGCCAAAACGGCAATTGTTGAATATGTTGCTAGCGTCACTGACCCCACCAGCGAGCAGTTTGTACCCGTCGCCGCCCGTATCGCCGTATTTGATAACGACGGCACTTTGTGGAGTGAGCAACCGGTATATTTTCAGTTAACCTACGCCCTCGATACGCTCAAAGAGAAAGCCAAAAAAGATCCAAGCCTCATTAACTCACCCGCCCTAAAAGCGGCCGCTGCAGGCGACTTAAAAACACTTATGGCCGGCGGTATGTCGGGCCTGCAGGAGGTCATCAACGCCTCTCACTCTGACATGAGCGTAATGGCGTTTCAGCAAAGCGTAAAACAATGGCTCGCCACCGCTCGTCACCCCAAAACCAACATGCGTTACGACGCCATGATCTATCAGCCTATGCTGGAGTTGTTAAGCTATCTGCGGGACAACAGCTTTACCACCTACATAGTATCGGGCGGCGGACAACAGTTTATTCGCGCATTCTCCGAAAAAGCCTACGGGATTCCGCCTCAGCAGGTTATCGGCACGGCTCTGCACGCCCAATACGAGCTGATCGATGGCAAACCGCAAATCACCAAAAAGCCTGACGTTAGCTTTCTGGACGATGGCCCAGGCAAACCGGTGGGGATAGCAACCGTTATTGGCAAAAAGCCGATTTTTGTCGGAGGCAACTCGGATGGTGACTTTGAGATGCTCGAGTGGGGCAGCTCTAACGAGCTGCCCAGTTTTGGGCTGATTGTGCATCACACCGACGCCAAGCGTGAATTCGCTTACGATCGCGATAGCCACATTGGCAAACTAGATAAAGGGTTGAAACAGGCATCCAGCCGTGGCTGGCTAGTGGTAGACATGAAAGAAGATTGGGCTAAAGTTTACCCTAAAACCCCATAACCAAAACGCTGCGAACTGGCGAAATGTCATTTGCCGGTTCGCAGCGCTGAGTTAACCGCCCCGCTTTATCACCCACCTCACGGTTCCGTGACAGCTCACCAGCAACCACCTATAACCTTAAGGGTTAAGCGGCATCAAACGTTGTTGACGATTCGCCAGTATTTGCTGCAACATTTTGCGGTGCTGACGCAAACGCCGATCTAGATGGGTACCGACAGGCTGCGCCAAATAAATCGCCGCCTCTACCTCTAACACCACATCACGATACTCGTTCCGCGCCTCAGGTGAAGACTGGTAGGCCGAACGCCAAAAGCACCGCCAGTGCTCCAACTCAGTGAGTAAAACCCGGCTTGGAGTGTGGCTTAAAGACAATAGCTGACGAAACTTTACCGGCTCACTGCGCCGATAAAGCTGCCATTTAGGCCAGAGCAACCAAGCAATGCCCAGCAACGCCAACAACCCAACCAGAGCAACCAGCAGCGGCCACAACCAGGCAAACCGACTGGGGCTGGCAACCACCACAAACGACTGCCCTTTTACCGAGACGGTGCGTACCGTTGCGCTGCTCAGGTCGTAATAGCGAATAGCGATATCCGGCAGTACCACTTGCCCTGCATCAGCAACAACCAACTCCTGAGTATCGACCCGGGTGCCAGAGACTTGCCCCTTCGCGGAGTCATACCGGTCACTAACCTGGGGGCTCTGGAGGTAGGACTGTAGACTATAGCTATTGGCTTGCTGCAATAGCGGCGGTACAAATAACGCCGAGGTACCCGTGATGGTTGCCGTTACTTGTCGGTTAAAGCTTTGCCCCACAACCACCGGCTGATCAATATTCATCTCTTGGCTAAGAGTAAGATCCTGCGCGATGATAAGTGGCTTTAACGAGGCGGCTGCGGCCGGCACCACCGCGTTAAAGCTTACCGGATCGGGTGTTACCTGTAAGGTAAGTTTTTTTTGATCAGAACCTAAGTAGTGCAACGTTAGGGTGGGCAGATCCAGCTGGTAGTTTCCGCCAGTCATAGGGATTAACGTGTACTCTTTAATCACGCCCGACCAAGTCGATGCCCCTACCCGCTCGGAAGTAGGGTAAGAGCTTTTATCAACGCTAACGCTAATAACATTAAGCGCTTCCACCTCATCAAAATAAACGGGCTTGGTAAACCACGTGGGCACCAGCACTTTAACCCGCACCACAACTGGCTCACCCACCGTTACCTCCGGGTGATTCACACTGCTGGATAAAGCGGGGACGGGTTGAGCGGGTTTACCATCATTGGCAGGTTGAGGCGCCGCCCAACTTAAACTTACCGAGCATAAACTTAAGAGCAGAATGCATCGCCTCATGGCGCTTCCCCCACAGATTGTCCGTTTGTTCTGGATTGCGTGGTGGCGGTGTTACCAGAGGCAGCTTCAGTGGCGAACTTTGCCGTTAAGAAATCACTCATATCGGATTCGACACTGCGCATCCACTGATCTTTGGCGTCTTCGCTCAAAGTGTCAGTGACTTGATAGTCCTGAGATTCAGCGCCAGCATCCTCACTAACCTTTTTAACATCGACATCTGTCGTAACGCTCTGCTCAAGATCGACATTACCACCTTGATCCAATAAGCTTTGCAACACCGCCTCGACTAGCGCCAAATTGCGCGCGGCTTTGCTATGGTCCGGCTGTTGTTGCAACACTTGTTTGTACCCCGCGATAGCGGCCTCGTACTGGTGCCCCTTAAACAATGCATTGGCGCGGTTATACAAACCGTCGGTCGTGCCTACGGTGGCAAAGATTTGCGCCGAGTGGGTGTAATCACCATAGGCATAAAGTGCCGCGCCCTTCCACATAGGGTCATCAAACAACCCAGCGGCCTTTTTATAGGCTTTGTTGTTGTAGGCAATCATGCCTTGTTGATCCCGACTTAAAAACCAATCAAGTACTTCAGCCTCACTGGCGGGGCTATAAGCCAACGTCCCGAGTAAACCGACAACCGCCAAATGAGTAACGCCATGCGGTAAACGCCGCTTTGGCTGATTATCTCGCGAGATAAAACCGCGCCTAAACCACAGAACGGCAAATGCCACCAAGGGCCAAACAAAGTACCAGGTCATCTCGCGCAACGGTGTATCACGATCAGCGCTTTGCCACTCGCGATAACGCTCGCTGGCTGCACGGTCGATTTCGACCAGATCTTGTGAGTTGAGGGTCACCTTCTGCACATCCACTTGCTGCAAACGACCGGCCGTAGAGTCATCCAAAGAAAACGTTTTTACCGCCCCGCCGGGCTCGGACAAGATGCTGCCATCATCGGTAACGATAACCCCACCTTTCGTGGTAGCAAACTGCCACCAGACAAAAGGATTGGCCAATTTATTAAGGGCCGACACTTGGGCGTGCTCAATGCCATCGGCCGCAAGCACAATCGCCCCGCCACCGGTTTTTTCAAGCTCGCGCTGCGCACTGGCAATCGCCGACACCACCGCATCACCAGCCCCGCTAGGCATCACATCAGGGTTTAAAGCTTCAATAAACGGTAAAAACACATTGTTGTCTTCCGTCATCGGTAACACTTTATGACTGGTGACGTCGTAAACAATGAGTGCGGTTTTAGCCCCGGCGCGGTACTGCAGTAAATCACGAATCTTTTGCTTAGCGCGATCCAGCCTTGTAGGCAAGATATCATTGGCCAGCATGCTTTGACTCACTTTAAGGACCACGACAACCGGTGGTTTGTGGTTCGCATCACTTGCAACACGTTGCCACGCGGGCCCTGCGGCCGCAATCGCCAAAAGCAAACTAAAACCAAACACTAGGTCAATGGGTTTTAATTTATCGCGCATACGCTGTTTAGGTGTCAAAGCTGCCACTAAATGCGGTGCTATAACCTCATTCGAGCGATGCCGCCCGCCCAGTGCACGCCGAGACAACCAATACAAAAGCCCAAACACGACAATAAACAGTAACAACCAAGGGCGCAGAAAGTGAAGTCCAAACAAACTCATGCCAAAGCCCTCGCCTTATGAGCACTCGCCCACAATCTGAGCATTGCCACTAACAGCACCAACAATGCTAACGCAAGCGGCCAGTGCACCAAGGACGTTTCTTGCCGGGTAACGGGTAGGTCACTTTCTACAGCGGCAACTTTATCGATTTCTTGGTAAACGTTTGTTAGGGCATCGGAATCCTCAGCGGAATAAAAATCGCCACCAGTGGTCGCGGCGATTTTTCGCAAGGTATCAAAATCGACACGGTACTGGCCCTCACCGTTTTCATCCCCGATACCGATGGTAAACACTTTTAGCCCCTCTTGACTCGCCACATGGGCGGCATTGCTGGGCGACATGCGCGATCCGGTGTCCGCCCCGTCAGTCAGAAGAATCAATATTTTGTCCGTCACCTGGGACGACTCGAAATGTTTGATCGCAAGCCCTATGGCATCACCAATAGCCGTGTGGGGGCCGGCCATTGAAACACTGGTGTCATTTAATAATTGCTCTGCACTGGCCAGGTCCCGGGTAAAAGGCGCCTGCAAGTACGCGCGGGAACCAAACACGATTAAACCAATGCGGTCATTCTGTCGCTCGGCAATATATTGCGACACCACGCCTTTTACAGCATCTAAGCGCCCAATTAACTCGCCGGACTGATCGGGAAAATCACGCTCTTCCATAGAGCCGGATAAATCAATCGCCAACATTATGTCTCGCGTGATGATTTGTTCAGTAACCGGCTCCCCCAATGCCACAGGCTTAGCAAGGGCGGCCACCAGAGCGCCCCACACGAGTGCCGCCAATAAAACATCTAATACACCTTTGCGATACACCTGACTACCAGCGGCAACTTTTGCGCCACTGGCCTCGGCCGCCAAAGAAAAAAAGGGGATGCGTACTGCCAGCGTTTTTTGTCTAAACGCAGGAAGCAAAAAGTACAGCAATAACGGCAAAGGAAGAAGACACAGTAGCCATAAGTGCTTAAACACAATCATAATGCCACCTTAAAGCCAGTTAGCCAGTCAATGGCTTGTTGCTTAAGCTGAAGGCGATCAAAACCTTCCTTTTCAGGGTTGCCTTTTTGCAACTGATTAAAGTCAGGAAGGTCCGGGCCACTGGGGTAGTGGCGATTTAAAAACTCAGTCCAATGGCTACCGGTTAAAGAGGCCACTTGCTGGCGAGGAAACTCAGTTAAGGCGCAGCGTTTTAAAATAGCACTGACTTGCCACGGACTAAAATCCTCTGGCAACGAATTAATTTCGGTGATGGCGTAATAGCGATAGCGATTTTGATAGCGGCGATAAAACTTCCACCCAATGGCGATGGCGACAATACCAAGGATTAGCGCTAACAGCACCCACCAACCGGGTCCCTCGGGAATTTTCGCCACTGGACTTGCAGCCACTAAAGGCTCCATTCTGTCGTACAGCTGGTAAAGCTCTAGTTTTTGCAGCTCTTCCTGGCTCTCCATGACTACCTCCGCACCGCAAAAGCTTGCATAAACTGACTCAAAGTATCGGCAGCGGTGTTTAACTCTAACACGGTAATGTTTAATTGCTCTTGCCAGTTTAAAACCGTCGCCCGCCGGTTAGAAAAGCTCTTCTGTAAGGTTTGCTGCGTGACATCGCGGCGGGTATCCAGTGTCATTTGCTTTTCACCGTCACTGACCGGCAACTGAACCCCCGCCGGCACCTGCAGTGAGATAGGGTCGCTCACCAGTGCCAAAACCACATCATTATGGGCCGCCATCTGGCTTAGATACTGCTCGGTGGCTTCGTCAATTTCAGCAAAGTCACTGATCACGATTATCAGCTGATCATGCCGAACAAGCCGCGCGGCGGCCTCCAGCGGATGATTTAAGTGCATTTTTTTCTTTGGTGTGGCTAAATTGCTATTAAGTTGAAGGTTTAAATCACTCAACTCACGCACAATTTGCTCGACCATTTGTACTCGTTTACTGGGCTTGAACGACTTAACCTCGGTGTCGTTAAACAGCACTGCACCAACACGATCACCTTGCGCAAATATACGATAAGCGCAAATTGCCGCCGCCTCACTGGCCGTCACCGACTTCATATTACGTTTAGTACCAAAAAACATATTGATACGCTGATCGACAATCAATACCGCCGAGCGGTCTTTTTCTTCGGCGTAAACGCGCACATGGGGTACACCCGTACGGGCGGTAACGCGCCAATCGATAGTGCGAATATCATCGCCGATACGGTAATCGCGTAGCTCTTCAAAGCTTAACCCACGCCCGCGAATACGTGAGCCGTGGCGTCCGGACAAAATACTTTTGCTATTATGCCGGGGCAAAAAATTCAACTTTCGTGCTTGTCTTTGCAAGCCTTTTAGGTGGGAAAAGTCTGTGTAAATACGCGTATCTAATGTCGTATTGGTTTCGGCTTGATCCTTCATATGGCCATCCGCTTTGGGGTTATACAGACACAGTTACGGCAGTGCCACCAGCTCGATCATTTTTGCAATAACCGCTTCGGCGTTTACACCGGCGCCTTGGGCTTGATAGCTTAAGGCCAAGCGGTGGCGCAGCACATCGGGGGCAATCGCTCGAATATCCTCTGGCAGCACCTGCCCCCGGCCATTCAACCAAGCATGGGTACGCGCGCACTTATCCAACGCAATTGAGGCCCGTGGCGAGGCGCCGATATCAATCCAACGGGCGAGCTCGGCATCGTACTTTTCTGGGGTTCGGCTGGCGTACACCAAGTCAGCCATGTAACGGGCCATCGCGGCATCGACCTCTACGGCCGCGATCTCGTTACGGGCGGCAAATATATCGTCGGCACTGGTAAGCTCGACGGGCTCGTGAGGTTTTTTAACGCCCTGTTGGGCTTGCTCTTCGAGGCGTACCAGCTCAATGACTTTGACCTCGTCTTCTACCGTTGGGTAGTCGACGTTGACCTTCATCAAAAAACGGTCCATCTGCGCCTCAGGCAACGGGTAGGTACCCTCTTGCTCTACAGGGTTTTGTGTCGCCAACACCATAAACAGAGGGTCCATTTTATGGCTTTTACCGGCTACCGTAATCTGGCGCTCTTCCATTGCCTCTAGCAGAGCTGATTGGACTTTAGCGGGCGCTCGGTTAATTTCATCGGCCAACACAATGTTGGCAAAAATTGGACCCGGATCAAAGCGAAACTCGCCGCCGCTGTCGTTTTGATAAAACACCTCAGAGCCGGTAATGTCTGAGGGAAGCAAGTCAGGAGTAAACTGTACCCGACTAAACTTACTGTCTAGGTTTTTGGCCAGCGCTTTAATAGCACGGGTTTTTGCAAGCCCCGGTAAACCTTCAATCAACAAATTACCATTGGCCAGCAAGCCAATCAGTAAACGCTCCACGACCGTTTCCTGGCCAATGATGCTGGCCGACATACGCGCTTTCAGTGCATTGATTTCGTCCAATCCTTTCATCGTTTACTCCCTTCACAGGCGGTTAGGGCTGATTTGTTTTAAGCGTTTTAATCTGTTCAATCATCTGGCTAATTTTCTCGTTTCCGGGGACCAGTTCAGCTAATTTTTTGGCGTATAAAAGCGCTTTATCATACTGTTTAGCACCAATGTACAGCTGAGACAAACTATAGCTTATATCTGGGTTGTTTGGCGTCAACTCATAAGCCCGGCGCAATTGCACCAGCGCATCGTTATAGCGCTGACGATCTTGCAACAACAGTGCATAAGTATAGATGAAGCTGGCGTTAGTGGAGCCGTAAGTAACCGCATTTTGCATGTGGGCGATTGCTTGGTCCTTTTTGCCCTGCCGCACCAAGCTCATCGCCAATGCGTAGTGCGCGGCCGAGGCTTCGCGGTTAACCGCAAGTGCCTGCTTAAGCGTTTCTTGCACCTTAGCTTCATTACCGCGGATGCGATAAATATCGGCCAAGTTCACATAAGCGGGAATAAACACCGGCTCTACGTCAATCGCGTCGCGATAATGGTTCTCGGCATTTTTAATCATGCCAAGCTCTTGCGCCAGGTTGCCAAGGTTAGTGTGAGAGAACCCTCGCTCGGCCTGATAATGCTGTACCTGGCGATACTCATCTAGTGCCGCGTTAAGTCGCGCTTCGTCCGCCTTGCTTAGCGCCGTCTCTGGCGGCTGCGTTAACATGGCGGTTAAGGTTCGCGCCGCTTCAACGCGAATAGGCGCATGAGTATCATCCAGCAAGCTATTAAGCATGCGCCAACGGTCAGTCACTGGGTAAGCGGATGCCGCGGTAATGGCCGCTTGGCGTTTTATCGGGTCTTGATCGCGCACAGACCGCATGATAGCGACAACCGCATTTTGCCCCGGGGTTTGCTCCATACGTGCCAGTGCAGAGGCGCGCACAATATCGGGGTAGCTAACATTCTGCGCGATGCGGGTTAGCTTAGCATCGGCATTAGGCTCCTGGGTATCGGCAGCAAAGAACGCTTGGGCAAAATGTTCGGAGCCTAAACGATTAGCGTTTGGGTGCCATTGTTCGATCTGCTTTTTGGCCCATGCAGGCGACTGATCTTGGTGACAGCCGTTACACGCATTGGGCACACCGGTCTGCTGAGTTAAGTCTGGGCGCGGTACTTTAAAACTGTGATCGCGCCGGGCATCAACTTGCATATAAACCGTTGCGGGCATATGACAATCGACGCAGTAGCTTCCGGTGGTCTCTAGTTTATGGCCATGATGTTTTGTCGACTCAAATGTTTCAGCACTATGACACTGGGTACAGGTTTTGTTTTCGGGCAACTTTAATTCACCTGAGTGCGGATTATGGCAGTTGCTACAAGTGACGCCAGCTGCAAACATTTTACTTTGCATAAAGGAGCCCCAAACGTAATCTTCATCCAAGATCTGACCATCGGCATGATATAGCTCAGGGGTAAGTAGCGATGGCTGATAATGCTCAAAAAACTCGTGGGGCGCACCGCGATCACTGGTTTGCGAACGGCGAGAGTGACAGCTGGCACACACCTCGATTTGCTTAGAGGGTTTAATTTCGGCAATGGCCCGCATTAAACCTTCGTCGTTCTCGCGAAACAGCGGCGTTTTTGCACCAATGTAGTGCTCATAGCCTTTGTTACGAACGTCTTTATCACCTGCGGCCCAAGCAAGGTGCTTATCGGCATTGCCGTGACACGCAGCGCAACTAACATTGATGGCATCATAACTCGACTTAAACGTGTTACTGTCAAGGTCAAAACCTTTCACAAAATTAGTCGAGTGGCAGTCGGCGCACATTTGGTTCCAGTTCTGCCCCATTTGCGACCAGTGAAATTCATCGTGAGGTTTTTGCTCGGGATGCAATACAAACCAACGTTGTCCGCCTTCCGTTTTTGCTCTGGTATCCCACGCAAACGGAAAAAACTGCAACTTTCCTGGCGCCATTTCAAACATGTATTGCTGCAGCGGTTCGTAACCAAAATAGTTTACGACCGGGTACGGGGTCATTTCACCCTTAAGGTTAGGCATGGCAATAAACAACGCACTTCCCTCGTGGTAAAAACGCGCTTGCTCACCCTGATACTCGATAGTTTGATTAGAAAAGTCGCCCCGAACAGAGTCTAGGGTAGCCTCTCCCATGGCATGAAAATGGTGAGAGCCCTGCCAATCGTTCACCTGCTGCTGATGGCAGTTTGCGCACGCGGCCTCATCCGCCAGACAAAAAGGGCTGAACAAACTAACCAGTATCATCCCCCACCAAGTACTCCTCAGCCAAAACCTTTCTTTTTTTTCAGCGTGTTCCTTGCCTGTCACTTAAAACCTCACTCTGCCAATCACTCGACCTTAACGGCGCATAAAATTACGTTCGAGTTATTACAATATTGTTATAAACCCTTTTGCTTTTATAGGAATAATAGAGGTAGATATAGTGATTGTATAGCGATACTAATGTTCTTCATTTTTAGTCCCCAACAATTTAATTATTTATTTGGCAGATTTGATACCAGCGTCTAAGCTTTTTAAGCGGTTCTCATAACGGCTACCCAAAAAGACGTTCGAGGAGTGCCACAGTTGTATGCATTTATATGGCGACCTGAATTGGTAATATCCAGGACTTAAAGGAGTAACATCGTGTCCATCATACATTCAAAGTGGAAAAAGCTTGTGGCTTTAGCGGCGCTCACCGTCGGCACCAGTGCCGCGCACGCCGCTGACAAACCTAACATTCTTGTTATCTGGGGGGATGATATTGGCGTGCACAACGTCAGTGCTTACAATCACGGGATTATGGGTTACCAAACTCCCAATATTGATCGGATTGCCAACGAAGGCGCCATGTTCACCGACGCTTACGCTCAGCAATCGTGCACCGCCGGTCGCGCGTCCTTTATTTTGGGGCAGCACCCTTTCCGTACTGGTCTATTAACCATTGGTATGCCCGGCTCTGATCACGGCATTCCAGACTGGACCCCCACCATTGGTGACATCCTTAAAGAACAAGGCTACACCACTGGCCAGTTCGGTAAAAACCACTTAGGTGATAAAGACAAGCACCTGCCTACCAACCACGGCTTTGATGAGTTCTTTGGCAACTTGTATCACCTAAACGCCGAAGAAGAACCAGAGAGCTACTACTACCCCAAAGACCCTGAGTTTCGTAAGAAATTTGGCCCTCGCGGTGTGATTCACTCGACTGCCGATGGCAAAATTGAAGATACCGGCCCGCTGACCAAAAAGCGCATGGAAACTGTCGACTCAGAGTTTTTGACCGCAGCGTTGGACTTTATGGAGCGCGCAGTTGATCAAGACAAGCCCTTCTTCGTGTGGATGAATACCACCCGCATGCACGTTTGGACTCACCTGAAACCCGAGTCTGATGGCGTAACCGGCGTTGGTTTATACGCTGATGGTATGGTGGAGCACGATAAGTCTGTGGGTGTGTTGCTCGACAAGTTAGACGAGCTAAAAATTGCCGACAACACCATTGTGGTTTATTCCACCGATAATGGCGCCGAGACAGTGACTTGGCCCGATGGCGGCACCACCCCCTTTCACGGCGAGAAAGGTACCACGTGGGAAGGTGGCCACCGTGTGCCGATGCTGGTGCGCTGGCCTGGTGTAGTTAAGCCAAACACTAAGTACAACGATATTATCTCGCAAGAAGACTGGATGCCTACCTTTGCAGCGGCGGCGGGTGAGCCAGACTTGGTGAACAAGCTGAAAAAAGGCTACCGTGCTAACGGTACCAAATGGCGTATCCACCCAGACGGCTACAACTTTTTACCTTACTTTAAAGGTGAAGCCGAAGCCCCACGGGACGAGATTTTCTACTTTGGTGCAACGGGCGAGCTAAACGCCGTGCGCTACCAAGATTGGAAAATCCACTTCGCTACATTGGAAGGCGACATCACCACCGCAACTCGCTTTACGCCAGCTTGGCCTTTGGTAATCAACCTGCGCGCCGATCCATACCAGAAAGGCGCATTGGAGTCTGAGATGTACCTGAAGTGGTACGCCGAGAACACCATGTGGACGTTTGTCCCGATCCAGGCTGAGGCCATGAAGTTCTTAAAAACTATTCCGGAGTACCCATTCCAGAGTGGTTCGAGCTTAAACCTGAGCAACATCAGCTACAAAACCTTCGAAATGAAAGACGCGATGGAGCGTTTACAAAAACTGGAAACCACCACGCCGCGTAACTAGCGCGAGCCGTTAAAAAAGCCCCGGTTTTCGACCGGGGCTTTTTTTATGGAGCATGATTGCGCGAGTGAACGCCGATTAGATACCACTCTCTTGGCGTTAGCCCCTAAAACGTACGCTCTAATCGCGGCATTTTACGCCGGCTGGGTGCGGCACCTTCGCCTACCCCCGAGGCATCATGATAAGGGTCATCCGGCTCAAGTCGCCCGTTTAAATACTCGGCAATTGCCTCTTGCAATGGTGCGGTGCCACCAGGCAATCCCTGATTGCCAAACAGTCGATTAAATTCCAGCAAATAAGGATGATCACCCACCATGGCCACATCAAAGCCGGCATGATCCACCCCCAGTGTGCTCGCAACACCTAACGCCAGCTCCACGGCCTGAAACGGCACCGGAGAGTGATCGACAATACCGCCGCGCGCGACATTATTGTAAAACCCTTGGTCGGCTTGTAACCGCCAATAAGCGGTTACCATTTTACCGCCGACAATAACCACGCGAATATCCCGCACGATAGGCAAATACTCTTGTACATAAAGAATATCGGTTAGCGCCCGGTAGCGTTCAAAGTCGGTGCGGTTATTTACCAGCCACACCCCCTCACCCATAGCCGCTTTAGGCAGCTTAACCACAAAGGGCAGCAGCATAGTATCCCACAGCCGGTCGGCCTCGCTGTCGGTGTTCGCAGCAATAAGCGTCCAGGGGGTGTTGTTTGGCGCTATCATTTGAAAGGCCCGGGTCATCTCGACCTTGTCGTGGCCAATTAAATAGCTCGACAAGCTGGGGAAAATGCGGCACCCCAAACCAAACACCAGCGCGTTAACTTGCCAATACTCAGGGAACAGTACCCAGCGGGCCTCTTGCAGCGCTTGCCGGTGCTGCAAATACTGTTCGGGCTTTAAAACGGTCACGCCGTTTAACCCCAAGGTGCGAAATACATTAAACGAGATCATGCTCACAAAACATACACCTGTAAAAAAAGCGGATAATCCGGTGTTTTTGCGTTTCAGGCAAGTAATTTCGTCGCTCGGCGTGCATTATTTGCCAGCAGTACCTGCCATTCGCTATGCTCAAGGGTGATACACCGAAAAACCAACGACGGAGCCAGCCGTTCGTCGCCCAGCCCGCAACAGTACGAGTAACCGCAATGAGCGAGAGTGACCACAAAACCCACCCCGAATCGATCGCAAAAAAAGTCGAGAACGGCCTGCGCACGCTCGACCGTTGGCTCTGGCAGGTGGAAACCGCGCACCGCTCTAAGTTGCATCAACGCTTTTGGCATTTGTCGCGGGTTATAGTCGCGGTTGTACGCGATCTCGTGCGCGGCGATATCACCCTGCACGCTATGAGCTTGGTATACACCACCTTGCTGTCACTGGTGCCTTTTTTGGCACTGAGCTTTTCGGTACTCAAAGGCTTTGGGGTGCATAATCAGCTCGAGCCCATTTTAGACCATATGTTGGCCGCGCCACTGGGTGAGCGAGGGCCCATTGTAGTCGAGAACATTTTAAGCTTTGTCGACAACATCAAAGTTGGGGTGTTGGGGTCGGTGGGGCTCGGGGTATTAATTTATACCGTCATATCCCTGATCCAAAAAATCGAACGCTCGTTTAACGAGATTTGGCGGGTTAGCGAAAGCCGCTCGCTGGCGCAGCGTTTTAGCAGCTACTTAAGTGTCATTATGATCGGCCCGCTGGTGGTGTTTTCGGCCATGGGCGCCACGGCTGCACTCATCAACAGCAGCACCATGCAACACCTTATTGAATTTGCGCCACTGGGTTGGCTTTACGGCTTTTTATCCAGCACGGTGCCTTACCTGGTTATTATTGGGTTGTTCACCTTCCTTTATACATTTATACCCAATACCCGCGTTAAATTAGCCCACGCTTTTTTAGGTGGTGTAGTGGCCGGGGTGATCTGGCAAACCACTATTTTTGGCTTTACGCTCTTTGTTTCGTCATCGACCAAATACACCGCTATTTACTCGGGGTTTGCGGTCGGTATTTTATTGCTTATCTGGCTCTACCTCGCCTGGCTGATTTTGCTGGTAGGCGCCGCCGTGGCATTTTATTCGCAACACGCGCAACAAATTACACGCTCACGGGTTAATCTGCCGTCGGCCCGCATTGACGAATTAACAGGCCTTGCCATTATGCACAAAGTGGCCTGCAATTTTGACCGCGATGAGGGCAGCACCTCAATCGCTAAAATGGAATCTAACTTGTCGGTGGGGCCACAAGAAATTCAACGCATGATTCACAAAATGCTGAAACACGACTTGGTGATGATCTCGGGCAGCGATGCCAATCGGCTGGTGCCGGCCCGGTCGCTTGATCATATTACCTTGCGCGAAGTGTTACAGGTTTTAAGGCGCCACGAGGGTGTCGTTCCCTCGTCACTACTCGGCAACAGTCCGGTTACAGCGCTAGAGGCTCGTATTGAATCGGGTTTATACGCTGAACTGGGCGAGCAAACGGTGGCCGATTGGATTCGAGCCACCGCAGAGCAGCCGCTTATTGCGCCGGATGCAGCCGAGTAAATAGCTTTTGCGCAATGGCGGTATTGTCTTGGTGTCCGGCAAATTGCTCGGCATTTACACCGGCGGCAAACACCGGCACATCGCCGCCGGTATGCCCACTGGTGGTCCAGCCCGTGACACTGGCGCGATCAATGGCCGATAATAATGTTGCACGCAGCTCAGTTTTGGCGGCGTTTTTCTCGGTCTCAGTGCTGGCGCGGCGCGAGGCCTTAACCTGCCGCGCAATCGTATTGTGTTGTTCGCTGGTAAGCGCAATACCGGTTAACTCAAGCCATGTTTGCTGCCAGTCACTACCAGCGTCTTTTAGTTGACGGGCTAATTCGTTAGCCGATGCTGTTACTCCGCGCACCACAGAGGCACGCCACTCATACTCGCCGTTGGCCCCCATGCTCAGCCCACCGGTGCTGTGATCGGCGGTCATCACCATCACTGTATCGCGGTGTCCGGCAACATAATTTCCCACCACTTTTAAAGTCTCTTCGGCATCGCGCATCTCGGCCATCGCACAGGCGATATCGTTGGCATGGCCACACCAGTCAATTTCACTGGCCTCAACCAGTAGAAAAAACGGTTTGTTCTTGGGCAACAAAGCCAGTGCTTTGGCAGTCATCACCGCTAACCGGTTGGCCGGTGGCTGATCTATCGCAAAGGGCAGCCCTTTAGGTGCCAACAGCGCCAAAGCCGGCGCTTTCTCGATACTATCAAGCGAGGCAAAGTCATCGGCGTAGTGATACCCCAGCGCGGTAAACCCGGCCACCAAATCGCGGTTGTCGCGCTTAAAATACTGCTCACCACCGCCGATCAGGACATCGACCCAAGGCTTGCCATCAATGCGATTATCCAGATACTGGTCGGCAATATCGTCATACTTTTGGCGACTGTCCACATGGGCGGCAAAGCTGGCCGGCGTCGCATGATTGATTTGGCTGGTCGAGACCATCCCCGTGCTGTAGCCGAGCTTTTTGGCCCGCTCCAGCAACGTCTCTACCGGCTGCTTATCCACATCCACAGCAATTGCACCATTATAGGTTTTAATGCCCGCCGACAGCGCCGTAGCCCCGGCCGCAGAGTCTGTCACCAACCCATGCTCATGGGGATGAGTCGCAGAGGTGCCGACAAAGTAACGATCGAACAGAGTATCTTCGAGCTCGTCAGTCGTGGGGTCATCGGCAAAATGGCGGTAGGCGGTGATGTACTCCATCCCCATGCCATCGCCAATCACGTAAATAACCGACTGCGGCACCGCCGGCTCGGTTGCCGCGGCACTACTAAGCTGCGCGATACACAATAAAGCCGTAGCGGCCAGTGCTTGTTTCATGTTCACTCCACATTCGCTTGAAAGAGGGCTCGGGGCAATTGCGCCCTTCCTTGATGGAACGTATAGTGCCAGATAATTACAAAAAAATAATGACAGTCGCCCATGTCCAGTATTTACACGCCACCACCTAATTTATCAGCCAACCCCTCGGCACACATCGAGTGTCGCCACATCGGCCGCGAACAACAGCCGGTGCTGGTTATTGATGATTTTTTGAACAACCCAGATTGGCTGGTAAAACGAGCGAGCGAAGCGCCGTTCAAACCAGATCCGGGGCTGTTTCCGGGCCACCGGACACCGGCACCCAGCGTGTATACCGATGCCTTAGAGCGTGCCCTACCGCCGCTACTGGCCAAGGTGTTTGACACCCGCCCGGGCGATATCACCCGGGTAGAGTCCAGCTATTCATTGGTAACCCAAACACCTGCATCACTCAAACCGCTGCAGCGCATTCCGCACTTTGACTCGCGCCACCCACGAGAGCTGGCCAGCATTTACTTTTTATGTAATCGGTTAAACGAGCAGTACGGTGGCACCGCCTTCTACCGCCATCGCAGCACCGGGTTTGAGTCGATAACCGAGGAGCGCTTTAAGCGCTATATGCAGGCCCTAGAGGCCGACGCCCAACAAGTAGGGCTGCCGGCGGCCGATTATATTTACTCTGATACCAAGGTTTTTGAAAAAATCGCAGAGATACCGGCGCGTTACAACCGCTTAGTACTCTACCCTTGTACCAGTTTACATTCCGGGGTGATCCGCCCCGGGTTTGATTTTTCACAAGAGCCAACCAACGCGCGACTGTCGATTAATAGCTTTTTAATCAGTCGTTAATGAGTTTAATTGTTTACGATTAATAATATCTAACCACGTGAACCTAACCTAAAAATTAAAATAATAGAGCCAAAGCAATAACATCAACGCTATACAATAAACACAAAAAGGAGTCCCCCTATGAGCTTTTCATCCAAAGAAGCCGCCCAAGCTTACTGGCGCGCTAACATCCGCTGGCTGTTAACACTGCTCGCAATTTGGTTTGCCGTCTCGTACGGCGCCGGCATTTTGTTTGTCGATCAACTCAACAACATTCGCCTAGGCGGCTTTAAACTCGGTTTTTGGTTTGCGCAGCAGGGGTCGATCTATACATTCGTATTACTGATTTTTGTCTACGTCCGCGTGATGAATCAGCTCGATAAAAAATTCGGCGTAGAGGAAGAATAAACCATGGATGTTCAAGTACTCACGTTTCTTATCGTCGGCATTACTTTCGCGCTTTACATTGGTATTGCCATTTGGGCCCGCGCCGCCAGTACCCAAGAGTTTTACGTGGCTGGCGGCCATGTGCCACCGCTGGCCAACGGCATGGCCACCGCGGCCGATTGGATGAGTGCCGCCTCATTTATCTCTATGGCGGGGCTCATCTCGTTTATCGGTTACGACGGCAGCGTTTACCTTATGGGCTGGACCGGCGGCTACGTTTTGCTGGCCTTGTGCCTAGCGCCCTACTTGCGCAAGTTTGGTAAATTTACGGTGCCAGACTTTATTGGCGACCGCTACTACTCGCAAACGGCGCGTACCGTTGCCGTCATTTGTGCCATTTTTGTCTCGTTTACTTATGTTGCAGGGCAAATGCGGGGCGTGGGAGTGGTGTTTTCACGTTTTCTAGAAGTCGACATCACCCTAGGGATTATCATCGGTATGGGTATTGTCTTTTTTTACGCCGTACTCGGCGGCATGAAAGGTATCACCTACACCCAAGTGGCGCAGTACTGCGTGTTGATTTTTGCCTTTATGGTGCCGGCAATCTTTTTAAGTTTAATGATGACCGGCTCTCCTATTCCGCAAATTGGCATGGGCTCCACCATGGCCGATGACCCTAGCGTATACTTACTCGACAAGCTCGATGGCTTAAGTGAATCGCTCGGGTTTAATGCCTACACCGAAGGTAAAAAATCCACCATCGATATGTTTTGCATTACCGCGGCTTTGATGGTCGGCACCGCTGGTTTACCCCACGTTATTGTGCGGTTTTTTACCGTCCCCAAAGTTCGCGACGCCCGTAAAAGCGCCGGCTGGGCGTTGATCTTTATCGCCATTTTATACACCACAGCTCCAGCCATCGCGGTCTTTGCCCGAGTCAACATGATTGACACCATTAATGGCCCCGAGGCCCAAGGGGTAGCCGCGACCGAAGCGCCCGGTTGGATAGACAGCTGGGAAGCCACAGGTTTAGTCACCTGGGAAGATAAAAACCAAGACGGCCGACTGTTTTACAGTGGCGATGAGCGCAACGAAATGACCATCGACCGCGATATTATGGTGTTGGCAACCCCAGAGATCGCCCGCTTACCCGCTTGGGTGATTGCCCTGATCGCCGCAGGTGGTTTAGCCGCCGCACTCTCCACGGCGGCCGGCCTGTTGTTGGTGATTTCGACGTCTGTATCTCACGACCTACTTAAGCGCAACCTAATGCCCAATATTAGTGAGAAACAAGAATTGCTGTTTGCCCGTATTGCCGCAGCGGTAGCTATTTGTGTCGCAGGTTACCTCGGCATACATCCACCAGGGTTTGTCGCCGAGGTGGTTGCCTTTGCCTTTGGTTTGGCGGCGGCAAGTTTCTTTCCAGCCATTATCATGGGCATTTTCTTTAAATCCATGAATCGCGAAGGCGCCATCGCCGGCATGATTTGCGGCTTGCTGTTTACCACGATTTACATTTTGGTATTTAAAGGCATTGTGATGGAACCTCTGCTGCCCAACACCCCCGAGTACTGGCTACTGGGAATATCACCCGAAGGCATTGGCACTGTCGGCATGGTCATTAACGTGATCGTGGCGATTTCGGTTTGGAAAGTAACACCTCCAGCACCGCCAGAGGTACAAAAACTCGTCGAATCGATTCGCTACCCGCAACAAATTAAAGCCTAAGCTTTTTCGCTAACATTAATGACAAATGTCACCCGCAATGGGTGACATTGCTCAATGGTTTAGCGCCTCGGGGCAAAGCACAATAACACCTGAATAATACTACTCAGGAGCTGCACCCATGCTTATTGCCCTATTCGACTATTTATCAACCACAGCGGCCTGTACCTATAGCTTGCTGTGCGAGGTGTCGCCTTGGCTGGAGCAATGGGCTAAAGTCACCTTGAGTGCCAATTTACTCATGCTGGCGCTCGCCGGCTACTTGTGCACCCAACATTGAGGCAAAGCATGAGCCACTCCCATCTAACAACAACGCAACCGCAAACAGCCGGTAGTATCCATTACTTTAAAAATGACCGACTCTATTATGTTTGGTTAATTTTTAGCGCTTATTATTTTATTCCTATTTTTGTGATTCCCCTTAGCGGGTGGGCGTTAGTGTTGGCCCTACTCGGTTACGGCGCTTTTGTCAGCACCTATATCGGCGTTCGATACTTACCGCAAAACCGCTGGTATCTTGCCATTATCGCGATGCTTAGTATCGCCACAGCTTGCTCTTTTATCACGCCAGGCGCGTCTAACTTTTTTATGTACAGCGGCTTTTTTCTCGGTGTCATGCTACCACTAGGTTATTTTATCGGTGCCGTGAGTTTAGTGTTACTTGGCACCTACTTTTTGGGCGAGGCGCTACACTATCCGTTCTTGTTTTTTAGCCTATACATTATGATTGGTGCACCTACCATAGGCATGATCGGCGTTATCGAGCGAATGCGAGTACAAAATGCCAAACGCGAGCAACATTCAACCGAGCAAATCCGCTCGCTGGCGCAATCGCTTGAGCGCGAGCGCATTGCCCGCGATTTACACGACGTTATAGGCCATACCCTGTCAACCATCGCATTAAAAGCCGAGCTGGCGCAAAAGCTACTGTTGCGTGAAAAATCCGAGCAAGCCGCTAACGAGTTAACGCAACTGCAAGCCATTACCCGCGACGGCTTACGTCAAGTGCGCGAAACCATTAGCGGTGTACACCGCACTAATCTAGCCGATGAACTCATCAACTTAGCGCTGCGTATGCGCGAACAGAACATACAATTTTTGCAAACCGGTGCCATCCCGGCACTTAATAAAAAAACCGACAGTGCCTTAGCGCTGATTCTGCGCGAGCTAACCACAAACTTGCTACGCCACAGCAATGCTGACCGGTGTGAACTAGCATTTAAAAATGACGATGATATGCACACTATGACCGTAAGCGACAACGGCACACTCGACGACCTAACCGAAGGCAACGGTTTAACCGGCATAAGACAGCGACTTCACTTACTCGGCGGCCAACTTAGCATTACGACCGTCAATGGCTTTTGCGTTAAAATCACGCTACCTAAAGACTCAGACAGTACAGGCCCCGCCTCATGAGGATTCTATTAGCCGAAGATCAAGCCATGTTGCGCGGCGCGCTTAGCGCACTACTAGAGCTGGAGCCGTCATTCAAAGTGACAACGGCAAGCGACGGGCTACAGGCCCAAGCGGCACTGCGTGAACACGCTTTTGATATATTGCTAACGGATATTGAGATGCCAGGGCTTAGTGGGCTGGAGTTAGTCGCATGGCTGCGCGCGCAACAAAACCCGCTGGCCAGCATTATTATTACCACGTTTAATCGCGCCGGTTTTATTCGCCGCGCACTGGAGTTAGACGTCGGTGGTTTTTTACTCAAAGACGCCCCTTCGGACCAATTGGTGGATGCGATCTACCGTGTTCAAAGAGGAGAGCGCGTTATCGCGAGCGAGTTAGCCCTACAGGCGCTGGGCGATAAAGATCCATTGACCGATAAAGAGCGCCGCGCCTTAAGGCTCGCTCACGAAGGGTTAAGCACTGCGCAGATAGCGCAAAAACTCTGTTTGTCAGACGGGACAGTACGCAATTATTTATCCGAGGCCATCAGCAAGCTAGGCGCAGGCAACCGGGTCGAGGCCGCGCGTATTGCGCGGCACAAGGGTTGGTTGTAGCGCTATAGTAACGCCCTTAACGCACCGAAACCTGAAACGAGTCCACCAATTGATGCAAGGTGACGGCGGTATTTTGTAAGCGGTCCGAGCTACCGCGCAACACTCGATACACTTGGTTCATCGCATCGCTGGAGCTCGCCACCTCGCGCACCCGGTCACCACTTTGACGGCTGGTTTGCTCGATATGCTGAATGGCGTCAAACATCTGTGCCACGATCTCATGCAGCTCGGCGTTATCGGTGGACGACTCTTCAGCTAAGCGCAAACCTCGGTCGACCTCCTCGACGCTGGACTCCATATAAATGGCCGCTTTTTGCGACTCGGATTGAATCGAAAGTATTTTTGCACTGATGTCTTCGGCCACTTGAGCGGTCCGACCGGCAAGCGAGCGCACCTCTTCGGCCACCACAGAAAACCCCCGGCCGTGTTCACCGGCACGAGCAGCCTCAATTGCCGCGTTGAGCGCTAGTAAGTTTGTTTGCTCGGTAATACCACCAATCATCGTCACCATACTGGCGATTTCCGAGGTTTGTGTATTGAGCCGGTGAATCGTCTCGGCGGAGCGTTCAACCACATCGCGAATCGACTGCGTCCCCGTTTGCACCTGTGCGAGTTGCTCGCGCGCTTGCGCGACCACCTCATCCATGGTGGCTTTCATTTGATTCGCGGTCACACTGGCGTTGCTGATCTCGCTGATTTGATCTTCCACCAACGCCAACATCTGCTCGACAGAGCTGGATACGGTTTGCGAGCTACTGCGCGCCTGCTCGTTGCGCGTCAGCATTTGGTCGCTGTTACTTTTTACATCGTTGGCGGCGCCGATCACCTCACCCACAATATTATCGAGATTATCAATAAAGCTATTGGTCCAGCGGCCTAAATCGCCGGTTTCGTCCGGTGCGAGTTTACGAGTGTCCAATCGCTGGCGTAAGTTTCCGCCGCCCTCCGCAATGGTATGAATCATCTCTGTCATTTTACCAATACGCCGCGCTAATCGGCGCGGCCCTCGCTGACGAAACACCAGAGCACTGGCCGCAAGCAAGCCTGCCGTTGCGACGTTGATTGCCCACAAAGGCAATTCGGTAACGCTGTGCAGCAGAGCATTACCACCAAACACCAGCAATACTGACAAGGCGTACTGACGCATCATGGTGTAGGTTACCGAGCGAAACCGATACACCTCTTCCAAATCGCCTTCACACATCATACCCCAGCGGTCGGGCGAGCCTTTTAACGAAAAGGTCACGCCTTTGCCAATCACGGGAATATGGCGGTAGTCCGAATAACCGGGATAAGTCACAAATAAATTACTGCCGTTTTTTATGGTCTCGCGCACGCCAGGGTGCAACTGACCGGTAGCCGGGTCGGTAAAGCGGATTTCAAACTCCGTATGCTCGCGCACCCCAACCACACCCCAGTGAGTGTTAATACCAGATTTGAGGTTTTCACCGTGAGAGAATGTGCTGTCCTCAAAGCGCGAGCGTGATAGCGCCGTACCCACTGCGATCGAGCGATCAAACCTAGGCTCAACCATAAACAAATAATTATCGCCGGACTCAGTAAAAATATGCCCCGCCTCTCGCTGAATTAAATCACTTAACACATCATTGGGGTAACGGGCGCACAAGCTGCCAGGATTACCGTCGGTCAAGGTTACCGGCAAATAAAACATCAACGTGACAGCGTCGTGAAACTTAGAGCTGGAGGGTCCGATTTTTTCGGTTAGCGCATCCACATAGGGCCCGTGTAAAAACGGCTCGGCCAAACCCGCCGCGACGGCCTTACTGTCTAAATCACGCGCGCTTTTACGACTGGCGTAAGTCGATTCAATCACTTGACCGGTAGAGTCGATCAAAAACAACTCGGAGCAATCTTTCATCCGCTGATGCTGCTTTGGTAGCAACGTCTCTTGCTGGACATCGTCTCCCGCCAAGCGCGCAGCCACGCTTTCTAGATGACGCCACTGTGATTCCACCCATTGGTGCATTAACCGAATACGGGTGTTGGCAATACTCTCGAAGGCTTGTTCCATCAGAGCATAACGGTTGCGGTTTACCCGGCACGACCAGCGTAAGGCAAACTTACCGTTAGCGCCAAACCAGTCTAACCAGTGGCGCTCAGGCCCAGACAATTGCATTTGCTGACTTTTTAAGCTCATGGCGGACTTCCTTTGCGGCAACCCCTTCTGTGAGGGCTGGGGTACGTAATCTGAATATTGATATTTGCAGATTTCAGGCCAACAAAGTCGCATTATTCAACACAGAGAAATCACGACCTCAGAGGCCTAACCACAAGTATGAGCGCACCAAAACAAAGCGACGCACCATTACGGAGCGCCGATTTAGGGCAAATCGTTAAAACAATGCTCGGGGTTAATACGACACTCGGGCGAGTGTCGTCGTAGTGTCAGCGGCCACAAGGCCGATGATGGATCTAGCGGGAAAACACCACGGTTTTACTGCCATTGAGCAGCACCCGGTGCTCGGCGTGCCAGCGCAATGCGCGGTTGAGGACCACAGCCTCGATATCACGGCCGATCTCGGCCATGCCCTCGGGCGAGTTAACGTGTGACACGCGCTCTACGGCCTGCTCGATAATCGGACCTTCATCCAAATCGGCGGTGACAAAGTGGGCCGTTGCGCCAATCAGTTTAACCCCGCGCTCGTAAGCTTGGTGGTACGGCTTGGCGCCTTTAAAGCCGGGTAAAAAGGAATGATGAATATTAATCGCCCGACCTTCAAGCTTGCGGCACAAGTCGTCGGACAAAATCTGCATATAGCGCGCGAGCACTAAACAATCCGCTTGGCGCTCTTGCATCAGCTGCCAAATAGCCGCCTCTTGTGCGGGTTTGGTTTCGGCGGTGATGGGTAAATGGTAAAAAGGCAAATCGTACCACTCGGTTAACGGCCGCATTACCTCATGGTTAGACACCACGCCGACAATATCGATAGGTAACGAGCCATTCTTCCAGCTGTTGAGCAAACTGTTAAGACAGTGCCCCCACTGAGACACCGCAATCAGTACCTTGGGTTTGCAAGCGGTATCGCTGATTTGCCAATCCATTTGATACTGCTCGGCAACCGGCGCAAACAATGCGTTGATATCGTCCATATTGACGCCATCTGGGCAATCAAACACCGTGCGCATAAAAAAGCGGCGGCAGTCGGTATCCTCAAACTGGGACGACTCGGTAATGTTGTAACCGCGCTCGGCAAATAAGCTGGCCACTCGCGCCACCAACCCTCGTTGATCCTGACAACTAAAAGTCAACACGATTTCTTGTACATTTGCCATAGCGTTTGCGCTCTCACTCCACTGCGGTTACCGGCCTGCCAATACGGGCCGCGCAAAGACTATCCTATCGCCCCAACGGACTCAAGGGCAGCGCCAATAATACCAACGGCAAACGGTTAAGGTGCAACCCCGTGCAGCACCCACGCCAACACCAGCGGCAAGGTAATAAAAGCCATGGCAGTCGAGGTCACCACCATAGCGGCAACCTCTTGATAGTCGCGCTCGTAACGCAAGCTTAAAATATAAGTAAACACCGCGACGGGCATTGCCGATTGCAACAAGACTACCCCGCGCTCTGTGCCGCTTAAGCCCAGCGCACCCACCACTAGGTAGGCCACTGCCAAACCGCCCCCGATACGCAATGCACTAAACGATACACTGCGCTTTAACTTTTTGACCTTTAAGCGACCGAGCGAGACCCCCAAGGTAATCATCATTAACGGAATCGCAAACCCACCCAGCAAGTCCAGCGTATTAGCCAGCCACAAAGGGACCGGAGTATCGCTTAACAGCAACCCAACGGCCACCAACATGGCCCACAGCACGGGCTGACTTAGCACGGCTTTACACATGGCCTTCGGGCCGTGACCACCGGCCACCACCGCAAGTCCCATGGTAAACGTGATCAAGATCATCACCAAAAAATACCCCAGTGCCAGCGCCAAGCCGTGCTCGCCAAAGGCAAACAAACAAACCGGTAATCCCATGTTCCCGTTGTTGGGCAGCACCATGGGAGGTAAATAGGTGGCTACATCAAGGCCCTTTATACGCAACAGGCAATAACCCAAAAGTCCCGTGGTGCCCAGCACCAATGCCGCAGCCAACGCGACACGCGATATACTGGCAAGCTCTACCTCAGTACTGGCCATTGATGAGACGATTAGGCAGGGCGTGCCCACGGTCATGACCAAGCGGCCAATAAAATCCGATGGGTAATCGGCACCCGAACGGGCCCAAATAAATCCTATGGCGGTGGCAATAAACACCGGAGCCAATATGGGCAATAAATGTAAAAACAACACTAAGGGCACCTCTAACTTCAGGCAGTTACGAGCAATACATTAACAAATGCAGGTAATTTGGGGATGTGGTGTGAGACGGTAGAGGACGACATTACTCATTATAGGCTAATCTACTCTTTACAGGTCGAATATGAGTCGCCACCAATGATTAGAAATACGCTAGGAGCACCTATGATCTTTCGTACTGCAAGCCTTGCCACCCTAACCTGCTTAGCCATGACCGCAACCGCTTACGCGGATGACTCAACGCTGCAGTTTAAATTTGGCGCATTTCAGCAAAATACCGACGTCACAGTGGCCTCAGGGATTAATGATAACGGTGAACCGGGTACCGAGCTGAGCTTGGAAGACTTGGGCCATGACAACACCGACACCAACCCTTGGTTTAGCGCGACATGGCAACTCAGTGAGAACTGGCAACTGTGGGGTAATTACTCCAGCTTCTCTAGCGGTGCCGACACTGCCATTGATTTTTCATTCGACTTTGGTGATTTAGATATCCCGCAAGACATCGACGAGCTAGAGGGCACCTTGATGACCCGCTCAGACTTTGATGCCAACGTCTACGTGGTTAACTTAGGTTATAACCTCTACCAATCACCCAGCACCGAGGTGGACCTAGGGCTGGGCCTGCATGTCGTGGATATGGCAATGACCATTGATGCGCGAGTAGAAACCGAAGAGGCAACCCGCGAAATCGGTACCGGTAAAAGTGACGTCAGCGCCCCACTCCCTAACGTGGTGCTATTTGCCAGTTACGACCTCGGCTCGCGCTGGACGCTCTCTTCAACACTAGGCTGGCTCTCGCTCAAATACGATGAATACGACGGCAGCCTCACCGCGGCCGATGTCGAGATCGATTACACGCTTACCTCCCATATCGGCATAGGCGCAGGTTACCGCTGGGTAGACTACAGCGTGACACAAACCAAGCCCAAGGTAACCAACAGTTTTGACGCCACTTTTAGCGGCCCCACCGCCTATGTATCCGTGCGATTTTAAGCCGGTGGAGCAACACTCACCGACGGTCAAATCTAAACGAATAAACACGCAACGCGTCATAAACATTTAATCTAATCTGGGCTAGCGGGCCCGTTATAACGCCAGTCCACGACTGCGAGGGCCCGCAACGTTAGTAATCACTTCGCCCACCAATTACTCACAAGTTATCCACATCAAAAGAGGGCTTTTCTGCACTTGCATTCCCCCTCAAACCGCATTATCTTGTATCCCACTTTTACAAAACACCTATATATAGGGTTTAAGGGTAAAAAAAGCCGATAGAGCAAACGGCCCGCCCCTACGCTATAAACTGAGTCTGGCGCAAGCCCCGAGCCTCCTTAATTGGGTTAGGCCAAAGGCGCAGATCGTGCTGAAAACGACAGGGCAGACAATTGTCAGAACACGCTTTATTAAAAGCTAGACCCGCAGACCAAAGGCTAGTCTAACTAAGCGTTGCACCCATTAAAGGTGGCAGGTCAAAAGATGGCAGGCCAAAAGTACAGTGTTAAGGCTCTGGTATTAAATCCTCGCAGCGGCTCACCCCATGAGCGCGAAACGCGAGCACAGGAGGTTACCGCAACATAACGCGCCAACCAAACCTCAGCCACACCGCTATGCCGTCGCATTAGTGGCGACAAAACGAGTCACTAACAAGTCACTCATAAGCAACGACAGACATTAACGTTACACGGCCCAGCAGTAAAGGCGCGTAACGAAAGCCAGGCAATGTGCCGGCGCAAATTTATCGACAAACCAAACCGTAGCAATCGGCGACAAAACAGCCCCTGCCAGCCACGAGTGGCACACTAAGGCACGGGCCGTAGTAAGTATTCACAACGCAACAACAATTTTACTAGCGGGGCCACCCCGCCGTACCCGATATCAACAGGGAATTATCCACGGAGACACCCATGCAGACAGACACTCACTCGTCCCAAGCCGCGCCAGTCAGAGGCGGTGACAACGATCAAAACCTAGAGGCAACAGCACCGGGCCAGCTGCGCGTCATCAAACGCAACGGCACCGTAGTTCCCTTTGATGCCAGCAAGATTGCCGTGGCTATGACCAAGGCTTTTTTGGCCGTCGAAGGCGGCACCGCAGCGGCCTCTAGCCGTGTGCATGAGACAGTGGATAACCTAACCAAGCAAATCACCGCGACCTTCAAGCGCCGTATGCCCTCAGGTGGCACCGTGCACATTGAAGACATTCAAGATCAGGCCGAGCTAGTCTTAATGCGCTCGGGCGAACAAAAAGTCGCTCGTGACTATGTTTTGTACCGCGAAGAGCACGCCCGCCTGCGCGCCACCAAACACCCTGAAGATGCACCGGTTCAGGCCGACCCTGATTACCCCACTCTTCAGGTCACCCATGCAGACGGCTCTACCGGCCCCTTGAACATGATGCATATTCGCACCATCGTCGCCGAGGCCTGTGCCGGCTTAAAAGATGTCGATGACAAAGCGATTCTCGACGAGGCTATGCGCAACTTATACGACGGTGTAAGCCTCTCTGACGTCAATACCTCGCTGGTTATTACCGCCCGCACCTTGGTCGAAAAAGAACCTAACTACAGCTACGCCACCGCGCGCCTGCTGCTCGATAAACTACGCGCCGAGGCACTGGGCTTTTTAGGTGTCGCCGAAACCGCCACTCAGGCCGAAATGCACGAGCATTATGCCAACGCCTTGCCCGTTTATATTCGCAAGGGCGTAGACCTTGAGCTGCTCGACCCCGAGCTACTGAATTATGACTTGGACAAGCTCGGTAAAGCGCTGCTGCCCGAGCGGGATTTGCAGTTTACCTACTTAGGCCTGCAAACCTTGTACGATCGTTACTTTATTCACAGCAACGATGTTCGCATCGAGCTGCCGCAAATCTTCTTTATGCGCGTTGCTATGGGCCTAGCGGCCGAAGAAGACAACCGCGAAGAGCGCGCCATTGAGTTTTATAAGCTGCTCAGCTCGTTCGACTACATGAGCTCGACCCCCACACTGTTTAACGCCGGCACCTTGCGCCCGCAGCTATCCTCTTGCTACCTAACCACCGTGCCCGACAACCTGCACGGTATTTATGGCGCCATGCAAGACAATGCCATGCTGAGTAAATTTGCCGGCGGCTTGGGTAACGACTGGACCCCGGTACGCTCATTGGGCGCCTATATTAAGGGCACCAACGGTCGCTCCCAGGGTGTTGTACCCTTTCTTAAAGTCGCCAACGACACCGCCGTAGCCGTCAACCAAGGCGGCAAACGTAAAGGCGCTGTTTGTGCTTACCTAGAAACCTGGCACTTGGACATCGAAGAGTTTTTAGAGCTGCGTAAAAACACCGGCGACGATCGCCGCCGCACCCACGATATGAACACCGCCAACTGGGTTCCCGACCTGTTTATGAAGCGCGTGTTTGAAGATAAAGAGTGGACCCTGTTCTCACCTAACGATGTACCGGACTTACACGACCTGTTCGGCAGCGCCTTTGAAGAGCGCTACACGTACTACGAACAGCAAGCGGCGGCGGGAAAAATTAAGCCTCACAAAACCGTGCGTGCACTCGACTTGTGGCGCAAAATGCTGGGTATGCTGTTTGAAACCGGCCACCCTTGGATCACCTTTAAAGACAGCTGTAACCTGCGCAGCCCGCAGCAACACGCCGGTGTCGTACACTCGTCTAACTTGTGTACCGAGATTACGCTCAACACCAAAGCCAACGAAGAAATTGCCGTGTGCAACCTCGGCTCGATCAACTTGGCGCAGCACATTGTTGATGGCAAGCTCGATCAAGACAAGCTGGCAAAAACAGTTAAAACCGCGATTCGTATGCTCGATAACGTCATCGACATCAATTACTACTCGGTCGATACCGCGCGCACCTCTAACTTGCGTCACCGCCCCATTGGTTTAGGTATCATGGGCTTCCAAGACGCTCTGTACGCCCAGCATATTGCTTACGGCTCACCGGCAGCGGTTGAGTTTGCCGATACCTCAATGGAGGCGATCAGCTACTACGCCATTGCCGAGTCATCCAACTTAGCAGCCGAACGCGGCCGCTACTCAAGTTTTGACGGCTCACTCTGGAGCCAGGGTATTTTGCCAGTAGACTCACTGGAGATTCTCGCCCGCGAGCGCGGCGCCGATTACCTACAAGTGGATCGCACCCAACGCCTCGACTGGGACACCCTGCGCGAAACCGTGAAGACTCAAGGGATGCGCAACTCGAATGTGATGGCCATCGCCCCTACCGCGACCATTGCCAACATTACCGGTGTTAGCCAGTCAATCGAGCCGACTTACCAAAACCTGTATGTTAAGTCGAACTTGTCAGGTGAATTTACCGTGGTCAACCCATCCTTGGTGCGCGACTTAAAAGCACTCGGTTTGTGGGACAGCGTGATGGTGAACGACCTGAAATACTACGAGGGCTCGCTGCAAAAAATTGACCGTATTCCGGCCGATATCAAGCAGCTATACGCCACCGCCTTTGAGGTAGAACCGCGCTGGATCGTCGAAGCCGCCAGCCGCCGGCAAAAATGGATCGACCAGGCACAGAGCCTGAACCTGTACATCTCGGGCGCCAACGGCAAAAAACTGGACGTCACCTACCGCATGGCGTGGTTTCAGGGTCTTAAAACCACCTATTACCTGCGCGCTTTGGCGGCGACCACGACCGAGAAATCGACCATCAGCACCGGCTCGCTTAACGCCGTGTCAGCCGGTGGCGCTGCTAGCGGTTCGACCGCCGCCAGTAGCTCGGCCGCCAGTGAGGCAAGCGCCCCCGCACCCGTGCCCAAAGCCTGTTCCATCGATGAGCCGGACTGCGAAGCCTGTCAGTAAGTTTAATAGCTACCCGGTTAAGGCCGGGTAGCTCGCCTTATTTTTAAAAAGTACGATTAAAAGGATACCGCCAACATGTTGAGCTGGGACGATTTTAACCTTGAAGAAAACGCCCAAACCGCACCAAATCCTGCGGCCATGGCCAAGCCCCCAAAAGCAGAAGCTAAGCCCGCCGAGGCCTCGCCAGCGCAAGCGTCTGACACCGAGACAGCCGACGCTGAAACCGACGCGGTGCGCAAAGCCCGTGAGTCACTCGCGCAACTGGATGTAGCACCGGGGCTTGAGGAATTAGAAATTGGTGCCCAGCGCATCGAGGTAGACGACAAGCGCATGATCAACTGCCGCGCCGACCTCAACCAGCTGGTTCCCTTTAAGTACGACTGGGCGTGGCAAAAATACCTGGATGGCTGTGCCAACCACTGGATGCCACAAGAAGTCAACATGACTGCCGACATCTCACTGTGGAAAGGCACTGAAGGCCTGACCGAAGATGAGCGCCGCGTCGTTAAACGCAGTTTAGGTTACTTCTCAACCGCCGACTCCCTGGTTGCCAACAACTTGGTCTTGGCGCTGTATCGGCTAATTACCAACCCTGAGTGCCGCCAGTACATTTTGCGCCAAGCGTTTGAAGAGGCGATTCACACTCACGCCTATCAATACTGTATTGAATCGCTGGGCATGGACGAAGGCGAAGTGTTTAACATGTACCGCGAGCTGCCCTCAGTGGCGGCAAAAGCGGCATGGAGCCTAAAACACACCCAAGCGCTGGGCGATCCAACCTTTAACACCGGCACCCCCGAGACCGATCAAGAGCTGCTGCGCAACCTAGTCGCGTTTTATGTCGTAACAGAAGGCATCTTCTTTTACTGCGGCTTTAGCCAAATACTGTCGATGGGCCGCCGCAACAAAATGACCGGTGTCGCCGAGCAGTTCCAGTACATTCTGCGCGATGAATCCATGCACTTAAATTTTGGCATCGACATCATCAACCAAATTAAGCTCGAAAACCCTCACCTGTGGTCCGCAGAGTTCCAACAGGAAGTCACGCAAATGGTTATCGAAGGCGCTGAGCTTGAGATCGCCTACGCCCGCGACTCTATGCCACGGGGCATCTTGGGCATGAACGCGGCCATGATGGAAGAGTACCTACACTTTATCGCCAACCGCCGCTTAGCGCAGCTGGGCCTTAAAGAGCAGTACGCCGGTGCGCAAAACCCCTTCCCCTGGATGAGCGAGATCATGGACTTACGCAAAGAGAAAAACTTCTTTGAAACCCGTGTTATCGAGTACCAAACAGGCGGCGCCCTGAGCTGGGACTAACCGCGACAACCCGGGTGAATGAAATTCACCCGGGTTTTGTTTTTATTAACCTCGGACCTCCCCATGAGCAAACCCAACCTCCCCGAACCCGAAGAGCTGCTTTTTACTTTAGACCAACTCGAACAAACCACTGAGGTGATGAGCCGCGTTATTACCCGCTTAAAGCGCCAACTCAGTGAGTTATCTGAGTCATCACAGCAGCAGCCGAGCCACACCTCAAGCAAGCCAAGAGGCAAATCTCGGCACACACTACATTAACCGCTCTAACATTACCCTCAAAGCATTTCTACCGCTAACCAGCTGCGTCCTCGCCCACGCTGCTGTTATACTCAAGCACAAAGCCTAACATTGAGCTAAATGGTTTGAGCCTGCGCAACACCAACAATCCACTACCGCGCCGCACCCGCTTTTGCGCTTGCGCTAGCCGCGTCCGTGTTACTTTTGGTTTATTGAGACAGAGCTTCATTCGCCTAAGTCAAAGTATCGCTCCTCTCTTTCTTTTGCTGGCCATTAGTACCACCGCATTGCAAAGCGACCAACTGCTAAAGCGCATGCAAACCGATTACGGGGATGATGGCCGGGCGTTGCTAAACGCGTGGTTTAGGTTATTGGCCGAGCAAGCCGATCAGTCAGACCAAGCCAAGCTGGATGCCGTCAATAGTTTTTTTAACCGCAGTATTACCTTTACCGATGATATTCTGCTGTGGCGCAACAAAGATTACTGGGCCACACCTCTGCAAACGATGGGCATGCGCGGCGGTGACTGCGAAGACTTTAGTATTGCCAAATATATGTCGCTGCTAGAGCTGGGAATCGCCCCGGACAACTTACGACTGATTTACGTCAAAGCCAAACTCGGCAACCGCGCTCAGGCGCACATGGTGCTCGGCTACTTTGCCAACAACACCGCCGAACCTTTGATTCTGGATAACCTCAACCCCGCCATCCTACCCGCCCGAGAGCGCCCCGATTTAACCCCGGTGTTTAGCTTTAACAGCCAAGGGCTGTGGCTCGGCGGCAGTAAATCGCAAACCGACCCTACTGCGCGTTTATCGCGCTGGCGCGATGTATTACAACGGATGCGTGATGAGGGGTTTCTTTAATGTTAACAACGGTATGCAACCGCCCTACTGGGAGTCACTATGTCGCTAATTAAACAACTCTGGATCGGTATTATTTTAATACTGCTATTGGCCATGGGCGGCAGCTTTTTTATCAGCACCTACACCGCCAAAGGGTATCTTGAGCAGCAGTTACAGCTTAAGAACATCGACAACGCCAACTCGTTAGCCTTGTCGATCACCCAGATGCCGAAAGAACCCGTCACTTTAGAGCTTTTACTTGCGGCACAGTTTGACAGCGGTCACTATCAATACATCCGCTTTACCGACCCAGCCGGCAAAGTGATTGCCGAACGTCACTATCAAGGTACTGCCACTGACTCAGTACCCGAGTGGTTTAACCGCCTGTTAAATATTGCCCCGTCCCCTGGAGTCGCCCAAGTACAAGATGGCTGGCAACAATACGGCACCATTGAGCTACTCAGCCACTCCCGCTACGCCAAACAAAAACTCTGGCAGAGCACCAAGCAACTACTGCAATGGCTACTGGTAGCGGCTATCGTCTGCGGCGTAATAGGCACGGCGATACTGCGCTTTATTACCGGCCCTCTTAATCAAGCGGTTATTCAGGCAGAGGCTATCGGACAACGGCATTTTATCACCTCAAACGAGCCCAAAACCCGCGAGCTACGCCGCTTAGTTAGAGCCATGAATAAATTATCCGCTAGCGTTAAGGCTATGCTAGAAAAAGAAACGCAAAAACTAGAGCGCTTACAGGTAGCCTCGCAGAAAGACGCACTCACAAACCTATCCAATCGAGACCATTTTATAAAGTTGCTAGACAGTACCGCCGTGCGAGAAGATCAAGAGCAAGACACAGCCATCTACTTAGTGCGCTTACTTAACCTTGCCGATTTAAACCAAAAACTAGGGCGAGATAAAGTCGACCAGTTGTTGGCAAGCCTAGGCCGGACGTTCAACCAATATACAAAAGACGATGCCGGTGGTTTTGCTGGACGCCTTAATGGTACCGACTTTGCGTTAGTATTATCCGGCACCCAGCAGCTAAAAAAGACGGCTTACACACTCAGCGAGCAAATGCACGACAAGCTCATTGAGCTGAACATCGATACCAAGCAGGTTGGTCTACCGCTTGCCGCTAGTCCGTTAGAAATTGGTGAACACCGAGGCCAGCTGCTATCGCGGTTGGACGGACTATTAGCACTTGCCGAACAAAAAGGTAACCGTGGCATTGTTGTGCAGTCACTTGAACAGCCTCAAGGTTTGCAGCGTAACCTAGCCGATTGGCGCTTGAGTATTGAGCAGGCCATTACCAGTGATGGTATTCTGCTGGGCGACTTTCCCGTACGAGATCACGACGGCAGCATTATTCACTATGAGCGTCCTGTGCGCCTGCACATTGATGGCGACTGGCAAAGCGCTGGCTACTTTGTCGGCTGGGCACGTCGGTTGGGGCTGCTGGCACACATTGATGAACACGTTTTAAACTCGGCGCTAGCGGACATCCGCGCTAAGCAACTGCCTTGCGCGATTAATTTTTCGGAAAGCTCCCTGTGCGATGCCCACTTTCGCACACGGACCCTTGAGCTATTGAGTAACACCACCGATATCAATTCATCTCTATGGATTGAGTTTCCCGAGAGCTGCGCTATCCGGCAGATGCCACAATTAAAACAGTTTTGTCGCGCCCTGCGGGATTTAGGCTGCAAAGTCGGTTTAGAACACGTAGGGTTGGAATTTACCCGTATTGAAGAGCTGCAAGGTATCGGCCTGGATTACTTAAAAATAGACAGTGCTATTATTCGCGACGCCGACACCCAAGACACCAACCACTCCTACATTCAAAGCTTGTGTCGTATCGGACATTCACTGGGTATGATTATGATCGCCGAGGGCGTTATAACAGAAACTGAGCAAAGGAGCCTCGCAACACTCGATACCGATGGTGCGACAGGCCCCGGGATTAAATAAAAATATCACGAGCGCATTAAAGCGACAGATGATCGTCGTCACTCCATACAAAATTATCGTGAACCTGATCGCGCACTTCCCGGCGGCTCAACAATTTTTGTTGCGCCGCCACAGGTAGATCCGTAAACCGGATAACCGACTTATCGATAAGCAAGTTAACCACGTCCTCCATTACCCGAGCCATTTGCAAATCTGACTGCTCGAGCCGCTGCTGCACCTCTGGCTTAGACGCTTGTAAAAACTGCGTCAACTCATCGGCATCAACCGCAATGGCCTCATCAACCCCAACAATCTTTTCACGGCTCACGGCACAAATAGCGCCACTGCTATCGCGCTTAACAAACATAACTGCCCCTCAGGCACCGCATAGCGGTGCCGTGTCATTATTGCTCCAAGTTACTAATCAATAGATAGATGGTTACCATCAATCAAGTATTGAATAATCTGATCGCTAGAGCCTTGGCCAGATAGATCTACCCCTTCAAGGGTAATCACTTGATCGGTGGCACTTGTGTGTGTTGCATAATCCCCCTCAAAACCACCCGACTGGCTAATATGTATCACGGTATCCGTACCATCCGATTCAGCGTGTAGGTAGTCAGTAATATTGTCCTCACCATCCACCCGCAGCAGGTCGGAAAGATCGAGACTATCTCCCTCGGCGGTCGAGAAATCTAAAACAACATCTTCAGCTGGCGCGTTTGTCGTACCTTCATCGCCAAGCTTCCACTCGAAGGTGTCGGCACCCAAACCACCAATCAAGACATCACTGCCTGCATTACCAATAAGAGTGTCATCCCCTTCGCCACCAAACAAAGCATCATCCAGTGACCCAGCTGTTAGGGTGTCATTTCCACCATTGCCGTGCAAAGTTATAGAATCCGCAGTAGCCCAACTTGCATCTATTTCGTTATCAGTTGTATCACCCGACTGTTCATTGTTTGTCACCCTAATGGTTGAGGTGGCAACCATACTTTGATCATTACCATCATTAACACTAATCTCAATGCTGCGATCACCGGTCACGCTGGAGTCATTATTATCTAAATGTATCAACTGCAATGCAGACTGATACTCAGCGAGTGAGGCAAAACCCGATAACAGCCCGACACCACTGATCTCGTTATAGCTAAACCCAATATTGCTAGGCAAAGAGCCACCACTAACAACAAGTTCATCTCCAGCCATAGGATTTAATATTTCAATTTTGGCAGAAAACAAACTTGAGCCATCTATATCCGTAATTGATACATCAGAATCAACTACCGCAACAGGATTCCACAGAGGTGCAGCGGCAAAATAGTCTGAGCCAGACTTTCCTGAACTGTCATCGCCGTCCAAATCAATCAACGCCGCATTATTTTCCGGGCGCACTTCAACTGATACCGATACGCTATCCGTCCCCCCATTACCATCACTGATCGTGTACGTAAAAGAGTCCAAACCAAAGAAGCCGGCATTCGGCGTATAAACAACCGTCGAGCCATTGGTACTCGCTGTACCATTGGCACCATTGGTTACACCGATAACGGTTAGGCTATCACCTTCAATATCCCAATCGTTGGCCAACACATCGACGGTAACCGCTTCATCCTCCTCCGTTGATATAGGCGCTCCTCGGTAGGAGAGGTTTGCCGGCGTCCACAGATCATTATTTGAACTATCATACAAACTGCCATCAAAAACATACTCCCCACCTTGGTCCCAATAGTAAATCTCAACGTCGTGAGAGCCTGCAGACAAATTGGTGGTTTGCACAAAATTGCTTGGCGATGTAATAAAGTCGGCCGTAAAGGTCTCCACACCATCAATAAAAACAATAAAGCCATCATCGTGTGTTATGTCGAGGGTAAATTGCCCCGCCGTTTCCACCTCGAAGACACCGGCAAAACGAACAATCGCGTCACCTGAGCTCTCGGTGGTATTTCTAACGACAGAGCCCTCATCGCCACCATCGGCCAGCCAATCTTCCAAATGATTATTCGACCCGAGGTTAGCCCGGTAATCAGAATCACCAGAAACCACACTGTAAGATAAACCGGTAGAAATAAAAGTAGCATCAGGTGTATTGCTTCCGGTAAAGCCTATTACCTGAGCCACAGACTCTAGGTTTGGCCCATCTTCTCCTTCGTTATAAACCCAAAACTCAGAAGCGAAACCACCAGACGTCAATCCCGAATCGGTTACCGCTGTCGGACCATCATTCACACCCGATATATTCAAGGTCGCAATAGAAGAGTCTGATGTGCCGCCAACAGAGGTCACGTAACTAATTTGCAGCTGCGCCATATCCCCAGGAGACATAAAGTCAAATAGGTTTTCATAACCATTCTCCCAAGTGACATCGCCGTTGTCATAAACCACAAGCTCTGCACTCGCAAAGGTATCGTTATGAATAAAACTATAACGAGCCGCTTCACCAGAACCGGCTGATCCGCTAGTAATGGTAAAATCAGCAGCTGCATCGGCGCCATTCACAAACAAAGTCAGGTTAGACACAGAGGAGATACTACTACCTGATTGCGGTGTAGCATTATCCAGCAAATTAAATGTGCCAACGCTTAAGTCTTGATCTTCCGTAAAAGTCGTTGATTCATCATAATCCCGTGGAGTATCAGCAAGATCGTCGTAAATAGCTACATTAAGATTAGCGCTTTCGACAAAGCCAGCGCCATCATCCAGCGTATAAGTAAATTGGTCTGTTAGGTTCACGGCGGTAATAGACAAGTTGTCAATATTGGCTATTTCACTATTTGCTGTTGTATCTGCGTTAAGCGTTATAACAGCTTCACCATTGCCATCCAAGGTAAGCGTTGTCGATATTCTCGACGTACTAGCATCTGCGGGAGAACTTGAGTTCACCAAATCGCCATTTGCAGAAACATTAAAATAATCGCGAGATCCGCCTGAGGTATCCCAGCCACCGCTCACATTGAGATCAAAGCTTAACACCACCTGCTTCCCTGCCATCTCCGAGCCAAAACTAAATGTTTGCGTCGCGGTGCTATCTCTAGCTATTCGTAGCTGCCCCAGCTGTTGACTAACGCCACTACCAGACCAGCCTTCCGCTCCAAGCGTGAAGTCTTGCTGGATTAAATTATGATCGATGGGGTTGAGCAATGTATAAGTGTAATCACCAAAACCAGCGTCCGTATTATCTGTATTAACAATCAATACATTACCTTCTGCGGTAGTAACAACTGTCTGTCCCATTACAGAATTGTTTACCGTGCCACCCACAATGCTAACAGACAATGATAAAGCACCACTTGGTAAAGCGAGATCATCGGACAGCAAATTACCCGATGTCGTCTCCGCGTTGCTACTACTATTACTGCCGGTCGACAAAGCTTCCTCATAAACCTCACCAGCGTTATCACGCAACCCTGGAACATTCACCCTTACAGTCGCTGTATCCGTCCCACCATTTCCATCATTAACCGTGTAATCAAAGGTCGCTTCACCAGTAAAATCTGTATCGGGCGTAAACGTCACGCTACCATCGCCATTCAATACAACCGAGCCATTGGCCGCATTACCGACACCGCTAATGGTTAAAGTATCACCATCTTCATCTGTGTCGTTGGGAGTAACAATATCCGCTACAGTTAAAGTGATAGGAGTATTCTCGGAGGTAAGCACAGTATCATCGACCGCCACCGGCGCGTCATTGACGTTCACGATGGTCCCGCCAACGATCGCGCTATCGCTACCACCGTTACTATCACTCACGGTGTATTCGAAGCTCACATCGCCCACGTAGTTCAACGCCGGGGTGAAGGTGATGTTCCCCGTGCTGTCCACGTTCACGGTGCCATTAGTAACCGTAATGCTTTGCACGCCTCCCGTCAGTGCGGTGCCGTTGATGTGGGTAATACTCAGCATGTCGCCATCCAAGTCGGTATCATTGCTCAGCATATCGCTGTTCAGCACCGCACTGGTCGTGTCTTCGTTACCGTCAAGCAAATCATCGGAATTCGCCACTGGGTTGTCGTTGGCGTTGGTCACGTTGATCGTGAAGGTTTCGGTCGTCACGCTCCCGTCACTGCTGGTCGCGGTGATCTGGATGTCGTGGCTGCTCGCGCTTTCGTAGTCAAGACCGCTCGCATCCGCCACCGTCACCACGCCCGTGCTCGCGTCGATCGCGAACCGACCGCCGGCGTCGTCCGCCAGGGTGTAGCTCACGCTCGTGCCGCTGTCCGCGTCGGTGCCCAGACCCGTCACGCCCACCGTCGCCCCATTGCTCGCGCTTTCCGACACGCTGTTCGCGTCACTGTCGTTGTCGATCAGCACCACCGGGTTGTCGTTGGCGTTGGTCACGTTGATCGTGAAGGTTTCGGTCGTCACGCTCCCGTCACTGCTGGTCGCGGTGATCTGGATGTCGTGGCTGCTCGCGCTTTCGTAGTCAAGACCGCTCGCATCCGCCACCGTCACCACGCCCGTGCTCGCGTCGATCGCGAACCGACCGCCGGCGTCGTCCGCCAGGGTGTAGCTCACGCTCGTGCCGCTGTCCGCGTCGGTGCCCAGACCCGTCACGCCCACCGTCGCCCCATTGCTCGCGCTTTCCGACACGCTGTTCGCGTCACTGTCGTTGTCGATCAGCACCACCGGGTTGTCGTTGGCGTTGGTCACGTTGATCGTGAAGGTTTCGGTCGTCACGCTCCCGTCACTGCTGGTCGCGGTGATCTGGATGTCGTGGCTGCTCGCGCTTTCGTAGTCAAGACCGCTCGCATCCGCCACCGTCACCACGCCCGTGCTCGCGTCGATCGCGAACCGACCGCCGGCGTCGTCCGCCAGGGTGTAGCTCACGCTCGTGCCGCTGTCCGCGTCGGTGCCCAGACCCGTCACGCCCACCGTCGCCCCATTGCTCGCGCTTTCCGACACGCTGTTCGCGTCACTGTCGTTGTCGATCAGCACCACCGGGTTGTCGTTGGCGTTGGTCACGTTGATCGTGAAGGTTTCGGTCGTCACGCTCCCGTCACTGCTGGTCGCGGTGATCTGGATGTCGTGGCTGCTCGCGCTTTCGTAGTC
Organism: Gilvimarinus japonicus; assembly: GCF_042847215.1. GTDB lineage: Bacteria > Pseudomonadota > Gammaproteobacteria > Pseudomonadales > Cellvibrionaceae > Gilvimarinus > Gilvimarinus japonicus. Next base: position 1,198,772 of record NZ_AP031500.1, on the reverse strand, counting down.
AAGACCGCTCGCATCCGCCACCGTCACCACGCCCGTGCTCGCGTCGATCGCGAACCGACCGCCGGCGTCGTCCGCCAGGGTGTAGCTCACGCTCGTGCCGCTGTCCGCGTCGGTGCCCAGACCCGTCACGCCCACCGTCGCCCCATTGCTCGCGCTTTCCGACACGCTGTTCGCGTCACTGTCGTTGTCGATCAGCACCACCGGGTTGTCGTTGGCGTTGGTCACGTTGATCGTGAAGGTTTCGGTCGTCACGCTCCCGTCACTGCTGGTCGCGGTGATCTGGATGTCGTGGCTGCTCGCGCTTTCGTAGTCAAGACCGCTCGCATCCGCCACCGTCACCACGCCCGTGCTCGCGTCGATCGCGAACCGACCGCCGGCGTCGTCCGCCAGGGTGTAGCTCACGCTCGTGCCGCTGTCCGCGTCGGTGCCCAGACCCGTCACGCCCACCGTCGCCCCATTGCTCGCGCTTTCCGACACGCTGTTCGCGTCACTGTCGTTGTCGATCAGCACCACCGGGTTGTCGTTGGCGTTGGTCACGTTGATCGTGAAGGTTTCGGTCGTCACGCTCCCGTCACTGCTGGTCGCGGTGATCTGGATGTCGTGGCTGCTCGCGCTTTCGTAGTCAAGACCGCTCGCATCCGCCACCGTCACCACGCCCGTGCTCGCGTCGATCGCGAACCGACCGCCGGCGTCGTCCGCCAGGGTGTAGCTCACGCTCGTGCCGCTGTCCGCGTCGGTGCCCAGACCCGTCACGCCCACCGTCGCCCCATTGCTCGCGCTTTCCGACACGCTGTTCGCGTCACTGTCGTTGTCGATCAGCACCACCGGGTTGTCGTTGGCGTTGGTCACGTTGATCGTGAAGGTTTCGGTCGTCACGCTCCCGTCACTGCTGGTCGCGGTGATCTGGATGTCGTGGCTGCTCGCGCTTTCGTAGTCAAGACCGCTCGCATCCGCCACCGTCACCACGCCCGTGCTCGCGTCGATCGCGAACCGACCGCCGGCGTCGTCCGCCAGGGTGTAGCTCACGCTCGTGCCGCTGTCCGCGTCGGTGCCCAGACCCGTCACGCCCACCGTCGCCCCATTGCTCGCGCTTTCCGACACGCTGTTCGCGTCACTGTCGTTGTCGATCAGCACCACCGGGTTGTCGTTGGCGTTGGTCACGTTGATCGTGAAGGTTTCGGTCGTCACGCTCCCGTCACTGCTGGTCGCGGTGATCTGGATGTCGTGGCTGCTCGCGCTTTCGTAGTCAAGACCGCTCGCATCCGCCACCGTCACCACGCCCGTGCTCGCGTCGATCGCGAACCGACCGCCGGCGTCGTCCGCCAGGGTGTAGCTCACGCTCGTGCCGCTGTCCGCGTCGGTGCCCAGACCCGTCACGCCCACCGTCGCCCCATTGCTCGCGCTTTCCGACACGCTGTTCGCGTCACTGTCGTTGTCGATCAGCACCACCGGGTTGTCGTTGGCGTTGGTCACGTTGATCGTGAAGGTTTCGGTCGTCACGCTCCCGTCACTGCTGGTCGCGGTGATCTGGATGTCGTGGCTGCTCGCGCTTTCGTAGTCAAGACCGCTCGCATCCGCCACCGTCACCACGCCCGTGCTCGCGTCGATCGCGAACCGACCGCCGGCGTCGTCCGCCAGGGTGTAGCTCACGCTCGTGCCGCTGTCCGCGTCGGTGCCCAGACCCGTCACGCCCACCGTCGCCCCATTGCTCGCGCTTTCCGACACGCTGTTCGCGTCACTGTCGTTGTCGATCAGCACCACCGGGTTGTCGTTGGCGTTGGTCACGTTGATCGTGAAGGTTTCGGTCGTCACGCTCCCGTCACTGCTGGTCGCGGTGATCTGGATGTCGTGGCTGCTCGCGCTTTCGTAGTCAAGACCGCTCGCATCCGCCACCGTCACCACGCCCGTGCTCGCGTCGATCGCGAACCGACCGCCGGCGTCGTCCGCCAGGGTGTAGCTCACGCTCGTGCCGCTGTCCGCGTCGGTGCCCAGACCCGTCACGCCCACCGTCGCCCCATTGCTCGCGCTTTCCGACACGCTGTTCGCGTCACTGTCGTTGTCGATCAGCACCACCGGGTTGTCGTTGGCGTTGGTCACGTTGATCGTGAAGGTTTCGGTCGTCACGCTCCCGTCACTGCTGGTCGCGGTGATCTGGATGTCGTGGCTGCTCGCGCTTTCGTAGTCAAGACCGCTCGCATCCGCCACCGTCACCACGCCCGTGCTCGCGTCGATCGCGAACCGACCGCCGGCGTCGTCCGCCAGGGTGTAGCTCACGCTCGTGCCGCTGTCCGCGTCGGTGCCCAGACCCGTCACGCCCACCGTCGCCCCATTGCTCGCGCTTTCCGACACGCTGTTCGCGTCACTGTCGTTGTCGATCAGCACCACCGGGTTGTCGTTGGCGTTGGTCACGTTGATCGTGAAGGTTTCGGTCGTCACGCTCCCGTCACTGCTGGTCGCGGTGATCTGGATGTCGTGGCTGCTCGCGCTTTCGTAGTCAAGACCGCTCGCATCCGCCACCGTCACCACGCCCGTGCTCGCGTCGATCGCGAACCGACCGCCGGCGTCGTCCGCCAGGGTGTAGCTCACGCTCGTGCCGCTGTCCGCGTCGGTGCCCAGACCCGTCACGCCCACCGTCGCCCCATTGCTCGCGCTTTCCGACACGCTGTTCGCGTCACTGTCGTTGTCGATCAGCACCACCGGGTTGTCGTTGGCGTTGGTCACGTTGATCGTGAAGGTTTCGGTCGTCACGCTCCCGTCACTGCTGGTCGCGGTGATCTGGATGTCGTGGCTGCTCGCGCTTTCGTAGTCAAGACCGCTCGCATCCGCCACCGTCACCACGCCCGTGCTCGCGTCGATCGCGAACCGACCGCCGGCGTCGTCCGCCAGGGTGTAGCTCACGCTCGTGCCGCTGTCCGCGTCGGTGCCCAGACCCGTCACGCCCACCGTCGCCCCATTGCTCGCGCTTTCCGACACGCTGTTCGCGTCACTGTCGTTGTCGATCAGCACCACCGGGTTGTCGTTGGCGTTGGTCACGTTGATCGTGAAGGTTTCGGTCGTCACGCTCCCGTCACTGCTGGTCGCGGTGATCTGGATGTCGTGGCTGCTCGCGCTTTCGTAGTCAAGACCGCTCGCATCCGCCACCGTCACCACGCCCGTGCTCGCGTCGATCGCGAACCGACCGCCGGCGTCGTCCGCCAGGGTGTAGCTCACGCTCGTGCCGCTGTCCGCGTCGGTGCCCAGACCCGTCACGCCCACCGTCGCCCCATTGCTCGCGCTTTCCGACACGCTGTTCGCGTCACTGTCGTTGTCGATCAGCACCACCGGGTTGTCGTTGGCGTTGGTCACGTTGATCGTGAAGGTTTCGGTCGTCACGCTCCCGTCACTGCTGGTCGCGGTGATCTGGATGTCGTGGCTGCTCGCGCTTTCGTAGTCAAGACCGCTCGCATCCGCCACCGTCACCACGCCCGTGCTCGCGTCGATCGCGAACCGACCGCCGGCGTCGTCCGCCAGGGTGTAGCTCACGCTCGTGCCGCTGTCCGCGTCGGTGCCCAGACCCGTCACGCCCACCGTCGCCCCATTGCTCGCGCTTTCCGACACGCTGTTCGCGTCACTGTCGTTGTCGATCAGCACCACCGGGTTGTCGTTGGCGTTGGTCACGTTGATCGTGAAGGTTTCGGTCGTCACGCTCCCGTCACTGCTGGTCGCGGTGATCTGGATGTCGTGGCTGCTCGCGCTTTCGTAGTCAAGACCGCTCGCATCCGCCACCGTCACCACGCCCGTGCTCGCGTCGATCGCGAACCGACCGCCGGCGTCGTCCGCCAGGGTGTAGCTCACGCTCGTGCCGCTGTCCGCGTCGGTGCCCAGACCCGTCACGCCCACCGTCGCCCCATTGCTCGCGCTTTCCGACACGCTGTTCGCGTCACTGTCGTTGTCGATCAGCACCACCGGGTTGTCGTTGGCGTTGGTCACGTTGATCGTGAAGGTTTCGGTCGTCACGCTCCCGTCACTGCTGGTCGCGGTGATCTGGATGTCGTGGCTGCTCGCGCTTTCGTAGTCAAGACCGCTCGCATCCGCCACCGTCACCACGCCCGTGCTCGCGTCGATCGCGAACCGACCGCCGGCGTCGTCCGCCAGGGTGTAGCTCACGCTCGTGCCGCTGTCCGCGTCGGTGCCCAGACCCGTCACGCCCACCGTCGCCCCATTGCTCGCGCTTTCCGACACGCTGTTCGCGTCACTGTCGTTGTCGATCAGCACCACCGGGTTGTCGTTGGCGTTGGTCACGTTGATCGTGAAGGTTTCGGTCGTCACGCTCCCGTCACTGCTGGTCGCGGTGATCTGGATGTCGTGGCTGCTCGCGCTTTCGTAGTCAAGACCGCTCGCATCCGCCACCGTCACCACGCCCGTGCTCGCGTCGATCGCGAACCGACCGCCGGCGTCGTCCGCCAGGGTGTAGCTCACGCTCGTGCCGCTGTCCGCGTCGGTGCCCAGACCCGTCACGCCCACCGTCGCCCCATTGCTCGCGCTTTCCGACACGCTGTTCGCGTCACTGTCGTTGTCGATCAGCACCACCGGGTTGTCGTTGGCGTTGGTCACGTTGATCGTGAAGGTTTCGGTCGTCACGCTCCCGTCACTGCTGGTCGCGGTGATCTGGATGTCGTGGCTGCTCGCGCTTTCGTAGTCAAGACCGCTCGCATCCGCCACCGTCACCACGCCCGTGCTCGCGTCGATCGCGAACCGACCGCCGGCGTCGTCCGCCAGGGTGTAGCTCACGCTCGTGCCGCTGTCCGCGTCGGTGCCCAGACCCGTCACGCCCACCGTCGCCCCATTGCTCGCGCTTTCCGACACGCTGTTCGCGTCACTGTCGTTGTCGATCAGCACCACCGGGTTGTCGTTGGCGTTGGTCACGTTGATCGTGAAGGTTTCGGTCGTCACGCTCCCGTCACTGCTGGTCGCGGTGATCTGGATGTCGTGGCTGCTCGCGCTTTCGTAGTCAAGACCGCTCGCATCCGCCACCGTCACCACGCCCGTGCTCGCGTCGATCGCGAACCGACCGCCGGCGTCGTCCGCCAGGGTGTAGCTCACGCTCGTGCCGCTGTCCGCGTCGGTGCCCAGACCCGTCACGCCCACCGTCGCCCCATTGCTCGCGCTTTCCGACACGCTGTTCGCGTCACTGTCGTTGTCGATCAGCACCACCGGGTTGTCGTTGGCGTTGGTCACGTTGATCGTGAAGGTTTCGGTCGTCACGCTCCCGTCACTGCTGGTCGCGGTGATCTGGATGTCGTGGCTGCTCGCGCTTTCGTAGTCAAGACCGCTCGCATCCGCCACCGTCACCACGCCCGTGCTCGCGTCGATCGCGAACCGACCGCCGGCGTCGTCCGCCAGGGTGTAGCTCACGCTCGTGCCGCTGTCCGCGTCGGTGCCCAGACCCGTCACGCCCACCGTCGCCCCATTGCTCGCGCTTTCCGACACGCTGTTCGCGTCACTGTCGTTGTCGATCAGCACCACCGGGTTGTCGTTGGCGTTGGTCACGTTGATCGTGAAGGTTTCGGTCGTCACGCTCCCGTCACTGCTGGTCGCGGTGATCTGGATGTCGTGGCTGCTCGCGCTTTCGTAGTCAAGACCGCTCGCATCCGCCACCGTCACCACGCCCGTGCTCGCGTCGATCGCGAACCGACCGCCGGCGTCGTCCGCCAGGGTGTAGCTCACGCTCGTGCCGCTGTCCGCGTCGGTGCCCAGACCCGTCACGCCCACCGTCGCCCCATTGCTCGCGCTTTCCGACACGCTGTTCGCGTCACTGTCGTTGTCGATCAGCACCACCGGGTTGTCGTTGGCGTTGGTCACGTTGATCGTGAAGGTTTCGGTCGTCACGCTCCCGTCACTGCTGGTCGCGGTGATCTGGATGTCGTGGCTGCTCGCGCTTTCGTAGTCAAGACCGCTCGCATCCGCCACCGTCACCACGCCCGTGCTCGCGTCGATCGCGAACCGACCGCCGGCGTCGTCCGCCAGGGTGTAGCTCACGCTCGTGCCGCTGTCCGCGTCGGTGCCCAGACCCGTCACGCCCACCGTCGCCCCATTGCTCGCGCTTTCCGACACGCTGTTCGCGTCACTGTCGTTGTCGATCAGCACCACCGGGTTGTCGTTGGCGTTGGTCACGTTGATCGTGAAGGTTTCGGTCGTCACGCTCCCGTCACTGCTGGTCGCGGTGATCTGGATGTCGTGGCTGCTCGCGCTTTCGTAGTCAAGACCGCTCGCATCCGCCACCGTCACCACGCCCGTGCTCGCGTCGATCGCGAACCGACCGCCGGCGTCGTCCGCCAGGGTGTAGCTCACGCTCGTGCCGCTGTCCGCGTCGGTGCCCAGACCCGTCACGCCCACCGTCGCCCCATTGCTCGCGCTTTCCGACACGCTGTTCGCGTCACTGTCGTTGTCGATCAGCACCACCGGGTTGTCGTTGGCGTTGGTCACGTTGATCGTGAAGGTTTCGGTCGTCACGCTCCCGTCACTGCTGGTCGCGGTGATCTGGATGTCGTGGCTGCTCGCGCTTTCGTAGTCAAGACCGCTCGCATCCGCCACCGTCACCACGCCCGTGCTCGCGTCGATCGCGAACCGACCGCCGGCGTCGTCCGCCAGGGTGTAGCTCACGCTCGTGCCGCTGTCCGCGTCGGTGCCCAGACCCGTCACGCCCACCGTCGCCCCATTGCTCGCGCTTTCCGACACGCTGTTCGCGTCACTGTCGTTGTCGATCAGCACCACCGGGTTGTCGTTGGCGTTGGTCACGTTGATCGTGAAGGTTTCGGTCGTCACGCTCCCGTCACTGCTGGTCGCGGTGATCTGGATGTCGTGGCTGCTCGCGCTTTCGTAGTCAAGACCGCTCGCATCCGCCACCGTCACCACGCCCGTGCTCGCGTCGATCGCGAACCGACCGCCGGCGTCGTCCGCCAGGGTGTAGCTCACGCTCGTGCCGCTGTCCGCGTCGGTGCCCAGACCCGTCACGCCCACCGTCGCCCCATTGCTCGCGCTTTCCGACACGCTGTTCGCGTCACTGTCGTTGTCGATCAGCACCACCGGGTTGTCGTTGGCGTTGGTCACGTTGATCGTGAAGGTTTCGGTCGTCACGCTCCCGTCACTGCTGGTCGCGGTGATCTGGATGTCGTGGCTGCTCGCGCTTTCGTAGTCAAGACCGCTCGCATCCGCCACCGTCACCACGCCCGTGCTCGCGTCGATCGCGAACCGACCGCCGGCGTCGTCCGCCAGGGTGTAGCTCACGCTCGTGCCGCTGTCCGCGTCGGTGCCCAGACCCGTCACGCCCACCGTCGCCCCATTGCTCGCGCTTTCCGACACGCTGTTCGCGTCACTGTCGTTGTCGATCAGCACCACCGGGTTGTCGTTGGCGTTGGTCACGTTGATCGTGAAGGTTTCGGTCGTCACGCTCCCGTCACTGCTGGTCGCGGTGATCTGGATGTCGTGGCTGCTCGCGCTTTCGTAGTCAAGACCGCTCGCATCCGCCACCGTCACCACGCCCGTGCTCGCGTCGATCGCGAACCGACCGCCGGCGTCGTCCGCCAGGGTGTAGCTCACGCTCGTGCCGCTGTCCGCGTCGGTGCCCAGACCCGTCACGCCCACCGTCGCCCCATTGCTCGCGCTTTCCGACACGCTGTTCGCGTCACTGTCGTTGTCGATCAGCACCACCGGGTTGTCGTTGGCGTTGGTCACGTTGATCGTGAAGGTTTCGGTCGTCACGCTCCCGTCACTGCTGGTCGCGGTGATCTGGATGTCGTGGCTGCTCGCGCTTTCGTAGTCAAGACCGCTCGCATCCGCCACCGTCACCACGCCCGTGCTCGCGTCGATCGCGAACCGACCGCCGGCGTCGTCCGCCAGGGTGTAGCTCACGCTCGTGCCGCTGTCCGCGTCGGTGCCCAGACCCGTCACGCCCACCGTCGCCCCATTGCTCGCGCTTTCCGACACGCTGTTCGCGTCACTGTCGTTGTCGATCAGCACCACCGGGTTGTCGTTGGCGTTGGTCACGTTGATCGTGAAGGTTTCGGTCGTCACGCTCCCGTCACTGCTGGTCGCGGTGATCTGGATGTCGTGGCTGCTCGCGCTTTCGTAGTCAAGACCGCTCGCATCCGCCACCGTCACCACGCCCGTGCTCGCGTCGATCGCGAACCGACCGCCGGCGTCGTCCGCCAGGGTGTAGCTCACGCTCGTGCCGCTGTCCGCGTCGGTGCCCAGACCCGTCACGCCCACCGTCGCCCCATTGCTCGCGCTTTCCGACACGCTGTTCGCGTCACTGTCGTTGTCGATCAGCACCACCGGGTTGTCGTTGGCGTTGGTCACGTTGATCGTGAAGGTTTCGGTCGTCACGCTCCCGTCACTGCTGGTCGCGGTGATCTGGATGTCGTGGCTGCTCGCGCTTTCGTAGTCAAGACCGCTCGCATCCGCCACCGTCACCACGCCCGTGCTCGCGTCGATCGCGAACCGACCGCCGGCGTCGTCCGCCAGGGTGTAGCTCACGCTCGTGCCGCTGTCCGCGTCGGTGCCCAGACCCGTCACGCCCACCGTCGCCCCATTGCTCGCGCTTTCCGACACGCTGTTCGCGTCACTGTCGTTGTCGATCAGCACCACCGGGTTGTCGTTGGCCTCAGGTGGTTCAACGGGTGGGGCGGGGTTTGCTCCGCCGGGGACATCGTCAAAACTAATAATGGCGCTATCGGTTAACGAGCCGTCACTCACGGTGTAGCTAACGCTGGGGACCGGGCCGCTGTAGTCGGCGTTGGGGGTAAAGTAAAACTCGCCGTTGCCGTCGATGCCGAACACGCCGGCATTATTAAGTTGGATTTCATCGCCTGGGGTGAAGACGGTGTCATCGCCATCAATGTTAAAGCTAATAACTTGCAGGTTATCACCGTCGATATCTGAGTCGTTATCGAGCGCATTGCCGGTGACGGTGGTGGCAGTAAAAGTCTCTAGCGGGCCATCATCTACGGCATCTGGTGCATCATTAACAGGTGTAACCGTAAGCTGCACTGTGGCGGTATCGGTGGCGCCAGCGCTGTCCGTCACAATCACATCAAAGCTATCGGGGCCGTTATAGTTTTCGGCTGGGGTATAGGTAAACCCACCGGTTGCCGGGTCAATGGTCACCGTGCCATTGCCGGGCGGAACACCCAAGGTATAAGTGAGCGTATCGTCCAGATCGACATCACTGGCATCGACTTGGCCTGACAGTGGGACATCTTCTGGGGTACTTAACACTTGATCTTGGGCGACGGGTGCGTCATTGACGGGCAGCACTTCGACTTGCGCAACACTCACGGTGCTTTGGATGCCATCACTGACTGTCACCGTAAATTCATCGGCACCGTTAAAATCGGTATTCGGGGTGTACTCAAACTCGCCGGTAGCGGTATTCAGAGTGACAGAGCCATTGGCGGGGGGCTGTGTCAGGGTATAGCTCAAGCTGTCGCCATCGAGGTCTTGGGCACTAATTTGACCCAGAATTGGCGTATCTTCGTCGGTTGTTAGCGATTGATCGGTCGTGGTGGGGGCGTTATTGGCGGCAAAATCGCTCTCTTCGCGGCTTGGCGCAGTAGCGCGTGAGCCGTTGTCATACTGGTAAGATTGCCCGTCGACCGACTCGTTAATACGCTCGACTCGCACAAAGCTGTGGCCGCCATCGGAGCCAGCTTGACCCGCCGCTGGGGCCTCGTCGAGGATATCCAAGAGGTCGCCTTCGCCACCGAGCAACAGGCTATCGTTTTCGTCAAGACTCGCGAGGATTGTGTCAATGCGCTCCCCGTTATCGCTTTGCAATAGATTGTCATTGGCATCAAGACTGGAGAGTATGGCGTCAAAACGCTCCTCATTACTGCCTTGCAGTAGGCTGTCGTTTTCATCAAGGCTTGCTAGGATCGCGTCAAACTGGTCGTCAAACACACTGGCTTGTTCGCTAGAGGTGGCCGTTTCTGGCCAAAGGTCGGGGCTCATGGCGACATCGTGAAGGCCATTTAGGGCTGCCGGGGCGCCATCGCCAAAATCCAGCTCAATGCGAGTGCCACTCTCGGTAACCAGATGTTCATCGGCAGCGATTACGTCACCGGCTGCCAGTTCACGTAAGGAGCCATCCTCCGCTCTCGCCCATGCTTTACCTTGCAATACACTCACAGTTGCCGCTTGAGTCGCCATAATGTTTTCCCGCCCTAGCCAAATTCAGTGTCTATACCGTTTGTATAGATTTTCTATTAATGGCAGATTAAGAGGAAATACGCGACACTTCTATTGTACCTAGGTCCAATATTGCAAAAGAATATAAAGCGATAAGGTTAATAACAAAAAGTGTAAGAAAGGTCATCCGTGAGGAAGATTGTGTCAGCGCCCCCCGGTACCATAGCAGCCCGGTTTAAGGACGCCGACATGGCCAACGCGCTACAAATCTATTTGCCCCTGAGTATGGTTGATAAACAATTCAAAGGAGTCAGTATCGGCCGCACTGTATGGGGTGATATCTTCACTTAACCCATAGGGGCTGTCAGCGTTTGCACTGGGTGCTGACACGTACAACACCAGCTCACTTACACTATCATCTGATTCGTCGTCACGGGGTAACCACTGAGTGAGGTCCTCATCATCGTCTTCCAATAAGTCGGCAAACCCTAATGGCCGCGCCGCACCCATAGCGTTAGAAGCAGCCGACTGATCGTTAGCACTAGCATCGCCCAAATGCCATGCCAAGCCATCGGCGCCCAACCCATCATCATCGTCCATGGCAAAACCTGCTTTAGCGCTGGGCTGGGGTTGTGCGCCTGCCATGGCCGGGCTGACACCGGAGACCACCGCAATGCTGACGTTGCCAAAGTCGAACGCGCCGCTGCTGTCATTGACTTGATAAATGATGTTGTCAGTCCCGATAAAGCCGCTGCTTGGAACATAGTTTAACGTACCGTCGGCGTTTATCGTCACTGTGCCGGACTCGGCGGTAGCACTAAACACAGTGAGCTCATCGTTTTCGGCGTCGGTATCATTGGCAAGCACATCAATCACAATACCGGGGCTATTGTTCGCCACCTCATCCACAACGTCATCATTCGCCACCGGAGCATCATTAACCGCCGCAACGGCGATGTCGACACTCGCCGTTTGCACACTGTTCGCCTGGCCTTGACCGTCGTCTACCGAGAATTCAAAGGCCCCTATATAATCTGCCGCCAGTTCTTGCGGCGCGTTGTACAATAAGCCGGATAACTCGACGCCACTAAAGGTGTCGTTTAGGGCCAGCACGGTACCGTTTGCCAAAGTCACCTCACCAACATCCGGTAAACCTGTGACGGTAACGGTTAACGCATCGCCATCGGCATCCTTGGGCGTCGCGACACCTAATGGGGTATTCACGGACTCTTCTTGTACTGATATGGCGCCACCACTCACCACAGGCGAGTCATTAACGTTAAGCAAAGAAATGTTCACATTAGCGGTATCGCTACCGCCCTGTCCGTCATCGGCATAGACGCTCAAACTGTAAACGCCAATCTCGTCGTCATCGACATCAGTGGTTAAGGTGATAGCGCCAGTGGTTGCATCAATAGCGAACAAGCCGGCGCTGTTGCCTGCGGTAATACTATAGGTCAGGGTGTCGCCGTCGGGATCGAGTGCGCTGACAACACCAAGCTCGGTACCACTAACCGCACCTTCATCGGCGCTAAATTCATAGCTGTCGTCGTCAGCACCGCTGGGCTCATTGATAAAATCTGGCGCCGGGTTAAGAACCGTCCACGTAAAGCTCTGGCTGGTACTCTCGCCACCGGAATCGGTTGCGGTTACGGTAATGGTGTAAACACTATCAGCGGCGTCTGCATCGAGCGTACCGCTGATCACCCCAGTCGCTGCATTTATATCCAAACTTGCCGGCAAGCCACTTGCCGTGTAAGTAAAGACGTTATCTGCATCGACATCACTAAAGCTACTGCTAACATCCAGGTTCACCATTGTGGCTTCATCAGAGCTTTGATTGGCAATGGCGCTGGACGTCGGTGCATCGTTTACGCCGGTAACATTGATGGTTACTGTAATCGGGTCGCTGATACCATCGTTATTGTCTTGCACCCGGTACTGAAACGTAATGGGCTCAATGTCACCTTCATCCAAGTACTGGAAGTTACTGCCGGGGTTGTAGCTGTAGCTGCCATCGGAATTAAAGTTAATAGTGCCTGGACCTGACAAGCTTCCATCCACCAAACGATAGGCCACAATGTTACCGTCAACGTCATCAGCCTCGGGGACGCTGGCATTTAACACGGAGTCTTCGTCAATATCGATGACACTATCGGCGGAGGTGGGCACATCATTGATGCCTTTAATTGTGATATCGATGGTTGTGCTATTTCCCTCCGACAGGTCGACCACAATAGTATCGGTAAAACTTTCACCGCCCATCAGCTCTTGCGCATTTGGTGCCAAGTTATACTGCCAACTACCGTCGGTTTGCAAAATAACCGAACCGTATACGCCCGTGTAAGTGCCGGCCACAAAGGTAAGGTCTTCCCCGTCGTCGGGGTCAGAGGCATCTAGTTGACCAGACGCTGCCGGGTTGGCGTCGTCTTCGGTAATGGCGGCACTACCGCTGGAAATAACCGGTAAGTCATCGATGCCGTTGATCGTTAGAGTGACGGTTGCCGGCGCACTGAGGCCGCTGTCGTTATCCTCTGCCCGGTAAGTAAAACTCACATCTACCGACGCACCGTCTGATAAATAATCGTATGAGCCACGGGGATCGAACGTATAGCTGCCGTCGGAGTAGAACGTCAGTGCACCGGGGGCGGCGCTACTATCGTCAACATAAAGCAAACCGCCTTGTTGTACGTAAGCGACCACCACGCCGTCACTGTCGACGTCTGTAGCCAGAGGCAATGTGCCATTGTATAAGCTGTCCTCATCAAGGCTCACGGCAAGGTTACTATCACCGCTATCAATCACCGGGACATCATTCGCCCCGGTCACATTGACGGTAACGGTTGTGGTACTCCCGTTAGAAATACCCACGGTAAAAGTTTCACTGACTTGCTCATCAACGTTTAAGGCATTGGTATTCGGGTTAGCGTTATCCAGCGTGTAGGTCCAGTTGCCATTGGCATCAATCGTAAACGTGCCATAAGTTCCGGCCACATTTGTTTGTGGCGTAAAAGTGACACTACCACCCGCTACGTCGTCTTCATCCACGTCCTGCAACGACAACTGTCCGCTGGCTTGATTATTAGCCGGATCATCTTCAATAACCGCTCCAGAGCCTGTTGTCACCGTCGGGGCATCGTCTTCACCTATAACCGTAATACACACCGAGGCGGTATTGCTGATTGCGCCATTGTTATCAATACCATGGTAGGTAAAGCTCACCTGCTGCTCATCGCCCTCATCGAGAGGGTCAAAGGCGGTGCCAGGGTCAAAGGTAAATGTGCCGTTGTCATTAAAGGTGATGGTCCCACCTTGCAAACCACTGGTATCGACTGCGGAGTAAGAAACGACCGAGCCATCAACGTCGGTGCCTGCGGGAACGGCGCCGGTGAATACCGAGTTTTCACCAGTTGCAATTACACCGCAGGGTACATCTTCAACCACGGGAGCATCGTTGGTACCGACAATGTTAATCGTGACACTGTCTCCACCGCTACCACTAGGAATCGTCACGATGACATTATCGCCCGGCCCCAACGGGTCCGCTGCACTAGGGTCCAAGGCGTAAGACCAACTACCATCGGGGTTTACCGTTAAGGTGCCGTAGCCTAAGCTGTCGTCATACGTACCCTGAGTATAATTATCGAGTGGGCCACCGGTCACCGAGCTAGGCACATTGACTTCGATAATCTCACCAGAATTGACATCTCCGTCGCCATCGCTGAAACCACTGATGTCGATCGTAACCGTACCGATTTGCGACACCGCGCCGTGACTGTCAAACGCCCGATACGTAAAAGAGACTTGCTCGCTGTCACCGTCTTCAAGGCTGTCAAACTGAAAACGCGGGTCAACGCTAAAGGTACCATTGGTATTAAAAATTAGTGAGCCCGGCGTAAACTGCGAATCGTCCAGCAAATAATAACCATCCAAACGATCATCCGCATCGACATCGGTAACCGCTGACAGTGGTTGATTGTTTAATGTGTCCTGCTCATTAACGCTTAAGGTGATTTGTTCGGTGGTTAACACCGGGGCATCGTTACTGCCGGTTATATTGATTGTCAGCTGTGCCGTTGCACCATCATCGGATGATAAATCAACCGCAAACACATCAGTGACCTGATCCCCCACGTCCAACTCATCGGTCGCTTGGGCCGCATTATCCAGCGTGTAGGTCCAGCTGCCATCAGGCGCCACAACCACCGACCCGTAGACACCCTGTAAGGTCTGACCATTACCATCGGGGCCAAACGCTAGCGTGGGATCATCCACATCTCGGGCAACCAAGGTGCCCGATACGGTATCGCTCGAGGCGTCTTCGCTAATAGCGCCGGAACTGTTTTGAATCACCGCGGGGTTATCTACGCCAACAACGGTAATGGTTACCGTGCCGGGCACCGCGACCGCGCCATTATTATCAACCGCAGAGTAGGTAAAGACGACGTCTCGCTCAGCACCCGCGGCTAAATCGGCAAAGTCGCCATTGGTATCAAAGGTGAAAGTACCGTCAGCGGCGTTAAACGTTAACTTACCCTCACCGGCATTACTTACCAAGCCAAAACTACTGATGGTGCCATCAATATCGGTGGCGCTGACGCCATCGATAAGCACGGCATTTTCAAACACATCGAACGCTAAGTCGGGCACTTCTGGATTGTCGTTGGTGCCTAAGATATTAATGGTAACCGTCGTGGTTAAATTATTATCCAGCGGTGTTTCAGGGCGGCCATCACCGTTTAACGCAACGGTGTAATTTTCTTGGTGGTTTTCATTCAGTGATATCGCATCGACGGTGGCGTTTTGATTAAGCTGGTAGCTCCAGGTGCCGTCAGTGTTTACGGTTAAGGTACCGTAAGCAGAGCTATAAGTGTCGGCAATAAACTCTAAATCTGGATTATCGACATCGTAGGCATTGAGGGTTCCGGTGGCCGTTGTCACCAGGTCTTCGCGCACAGTGCCACTGCCGGCACTAACCACCGGCGCATCATCGACGCCATTTATCGTAACGGTAACCTGTGAGAAGTCACTGAATTCACCATCGTTATCAATGGCCCGGTAAGTAAACGTAAACTCTTCACTTTCACCCAGGGCAAGATAGTCGTAAGAACCTGCCGGGTTTACAGTGTAGCGGCCATCAGATCCAAACGTTAACAAGCCCGCCGGCAGTGTGGGACCGCCTGCGGTAGTGTAACTGGTCACGGTACCATCCACATCATTAGCGGCTGGCACCTGTCCATTTACTGCCGTATCTTCGTCAGTTACCGCTACGCCATCAAACACATCGGGGACATCGTTGGTGCCGGTAATGGTAATGGTAACCAGCTGGTCGTCGGTCGCACCTTCCGAGTCAGTCGCAGTCAGCGTGTATTCCAGCACAACTTGGTCGTTTTCGGGCAAGTAATCAAAGGCGTCATCAGGGCTCGAAAACTGCCAATTCATAATGCCGTTACCCGCCCCTTCAGCAATTACTTCTGTAGCACTGACACTCATCATGGCCAACAACATAGCACTGGACATATTGTTGGCATCACCAGAAACCACGTTCACGGCCGTTACACTCGGCGCAACGGTATCGAGCAAATCGACATCGGCAACACTGACGGTGCCGTTAGTGGTTAGGGATGCATTGGTTTCGGTAAGGGATGCGGTGATACGGTCACTACCGGCAACACTAATCGCTGGGACATCGTTCACACCAGTAATGGTGACGGTAATATCATGACTGGTGCCGTCGACAGCATAGACCGTGTGTGTCTCGGTGTAAGTTTCGCCTTCGGCCAAATACTGTAGCGCGGCATTTCTGACGCTGTAATCCCAATTGCCCGATGAGTCAATCATCAAGCTACCCAATGCACCGCCGCTAGGGGTTGGCGCACGGGCCGCATCAATCGCCGACTCACTGTCGTCGCTATCAGTGACCAATAGCGTACCACTACCGGTAATGGTCGGATCATTAGCGTCTTCGTCTACCGCTAGCTGATCGTCGCCATTAAAGCTTGGCGCGTCGTTAACGCCCTGTATATCAATGGTGATCGTCGCCGGTGCGCTATAGACCGTATTACCGTCAAAGTCAGTAGCCGTATCGGTGGTAATGTAAGTGAAGGTGACGCTGGTGGATTGCCCCTGACGCAATGATTCAAACTCGCCGTTGGTAGCAAAAAGATAGGAACCATCAGCATTAAAAGTCAGCACGCCAGCGCTGACATCTTGCTGCAAAATAAACCCGGTTGGATCTAACGCGCTGTCGACATCTGTCGCTTGAGGCACGCGATCGTTAAGTATTGAATCCTCGTTTACTTGCACTGTATCGGGATAGACGATAGGTGGATCGTTGACGTTTATCAGCGTGACCTGAACACGTCCGAGGTCCACTCCGCCCTCCCCATCATCAACGCGCACGACCAATTGCCGAACACCTAAATCGGGGTCATCTACGACTCGGGTTACACTCATTTCACCCGTGTTTGGGTTAATGGCAAACAAGCCGTCATCGTTACCGTATAAAATGCTGTAGGTTAGAATATCGCCGTCAGGGTCCGCTGCCGCGACGATTGCAGTGCCCTGCACCACCCCTTCATACACTTCAAATTCGTAGGTATCATTGTCGACGCCGGTAGTTTCATTGATAAAATCGGGGGCGGGGTTGGTGACGACCCAATTAAAAGTTGTAGTGACCTCAGCCCCCTGCGAATCCGTGGCGGTAACAGACACGGTATAAGGGCTATCTACCGACGCACTATTATCCAATGTGCCTGTAATCAGGCCCGCTGGAGAAATACTTAACCCTAAGGGAAGTCCAGTAGCGGTATAAGTCAGGCTATCACTCGCATCAATATCACTAAAGCCACTCGTAATATCGACGGCAGTAATCGCCTCGAAGTCTTGATTAAGCTGATCCTGTAACCCCGCCGGGGTAATTATCGGCGCATCGTTACGGCCCGTTATCGTAATGTTCACCTGATGGTCATCAACGCCACCTTGGTTATCAGCCACCGCAACCGTATAGGAAAGCACTAACTCATCACCGGTACCTAGATAATCGAACGCTTCACTGGCACTATCAAAAGTCCACTGAATTATCCCTTCGGTCTCACCTCGGTCGATAATCGCCGCGTCATCAATTATCAGCATGTCCGCTAACACCCCGATATCAATACCACCATCATCGCCACTACTGACGGTTACACCGGCAACCGAGGAGGTTACTGAGTCGCGCACATCGACATCTTTAACACTTAGCGTGCCAGAGGCAATAAGCCCTGCGTCTGTTTCAGACAGCGTTGCGCTATCACTATCAGCCTCTCCCACACTAATAACAGGGGCATCATTAGTGCCCATGATTCGCACAGCGATGGCATGGGTTGCGCCATCAACCGTGACAACTTGAAAAATATCAATGGCAACTTGCCCATCAGATAAGTACTGAACGTCTGCATTATCAACCGTATAATTCCAGCTGCCGTCGGCCAGTATCGATAAGCTTCCTCTAACGTTGTTAAGCCCATCGGCGCTCGCAGTAGGTACTATTTCCGCTTCACCATAGTCGGCATCAAAACCTTCTAGCTGGTCCGCCGCAAGCAACCTATTGCCAGCCTGAACATCGATATCTTCTTTTACCGCGCCTCTGTCGCCTCCGGTAAACACGGG
Source organism: Gilvimarinus japonicus (assembly GCF_042847215.1). Lineage (GTDB taxonomy): Bacteria > Pseudomonadota > Gammaproteobacteria > Pseudomonadales > Cellvibrionaceae > Gilvimarinus > Gilvimarinus japonicus. Next base: position 1,180,958 of record NZ_AP031500.1, on the reverse strand, counting down.
TGCATCGTTAGTGCCGACAATTTCAACCGTCACCTCTTTGCTGTCAACGGCACCAGCAGAGTCGGTGACCATCACGTTGTAAGTCAAAATGTAAGGCACGTCAGTCGGCAACACTGCGAAATTCTCTGCGCCGCTATCAAACTCCCAAGTAATAACACCATTGATACTGCCAGCGTTAATAACATTTGCGCTGTCGACATTCATCATGGTCAATAACACCGCATCGTCAAGCAGACCATCGATGTTGCTAAAAACCTCAACGACCGAGGCCGACACTGTGTCACGCACATCAATATCAACAACACTCAGCGTACCCTCAGCCATCAGGCCCGCATTAGTTTCCTGCAGGCTCGCGGCATCACTATCACCCGTTTGCAACGTAATTTCAGGGGCGTCATTAGTCCCGCGGATGACAACGGTTATAGGGTGCTGAGTACCATCCACAGTGGTGACTAAAAAACGTTCTGTAAGAAGCTGGTTTTGCGCTAAGTACTGGGTGTCGGCATTCGCCACGGTATAAGACCAAGCGCCACCGGCGTCGATAACCATTGTGCCCAGCACTGCCCCTTGTGGGATCGGGGCAATACTGTCATCAATCGCCGACTCATTACCATCCGGGTCATAACCTTGTATTTGCCCTTCATAACGCAACTCTGGATCGCTGGCGTCCTCCGTCACCGAGCCGCGAGTGCCTCCGGTAAAGATAGGCGCGTCGTTGGTACCGGTAATTCTCACGGTAATATCGTGTGCGGACGTTGCCCCTTCACTGTCTGTCACCTGCACTTGATAGGTAAGCGTTAATCGCTCACCCTCTGGCAAAAAATCAAACGTCGTGGAGCCGCTATTAAACTGCCAGTTAAGTACGCCGTTTTGCGCACCCAAAGCAATAATATCGCCAGTATCAACACTGAGCATGGCCAATAACTGGGCGTTGGTAACTGTATCAACCGGGCCGGCAGCGCTAACCGACAACACACTAGGTGCTACCGCATCGGCCAAGTCTACGTCGGCCACACTTAAGGTGCCGGTTGCCGATAACGCGGCATCAGTCTCGCTTAATATGGCGCTATCACTATCGCCGGTAGCAACGGTAATAGTCGGAGTGTCATTCACACCGGTAATGGTAACCACCACATCGTGGGTCGTGCCATCGGCGGTGCTAACGGTATGCGTCTCACTAACCGTTTCTCCGAGCGCTAAGTACTGTACCTCGGCATTGGCGACTTGGTATTCCCAAGCGCCATCGGCGCTTATGGTTAACTGCCCTAAAGCGCCAGCGCCGGCTATTGCATTACCAGGTAAAAAAACGGCTTCATTTTGATCGGGGTCCACGACCTCTAGCTTGCCATTGTCGCGCAGCATCGGATCGTCGCTGTCTTCCAGTAAATCGCCAGTGTCATCACCGGTTATGACCGCGCTATCGCTAACGGGCGTCACCTCAATGTAAACCACCGCCTCGGTTGTGCCGCCTTCGCCATCGTCCACCAATACGGTGAATTGATCATTGCCGACGTAATCCGGGCCGGGCTCATACCGAAAAGCGCCGGTGTTTGGGTCTAAGGTGACTTCGCCAAAGCTTGGGCCCATCGCAATGCGATAAGTGAGCGAGTCGCCATCGACATCACTGGCCTCAAGTTGACCATCAATAGCGGTGTCTTCGGGTGTCACAAGATACTGATCAGTTGCCTCGGGCGGATCGTTGACCGGAATCACTTCAATGTAGGTTGTCTCGGTAACTGTGTAGCGACCATCCGACAACTCGACCATAAACTGGTCGTCACCGTTGTAATCTTCGTTAGGGGTATAAACAAAAGCACCAGTGGCAGGATCGAGGGTCACGCTGCCATGGCTAGGCTCGCTGATAATCCGATAACTAAGCGGTGCCCCCTCGGGATCGTAACCAGGGATTCCACCAGGCAGTGCCACGTCCTCGGGAGTCGTTAAATACTGATCGCTAGTCTGCGGCGGAAAGTTGGGTACCGGCGGCTCAGGTGGTACCGGTGGGGGCACAGGAGGTAACGGTGGCACGGGGCCGTCATCGCCATCCATAATACGCCCGCCCAAAGTGTACGGCGGCGAGGGCCGTTCAGGCACACCAGAGCCGTCAAGTCCGGGAGGCGTTAGCTCCTCACCAACACGTTTTAAATTAACACTGTAATGCCACCCCTGCGACACCGGGGACTCTTTATCATCAACACGAGAAGAGTTGCTTGACGGTTGCCTGGTCTCGTCGTTAACAACACTGGGAGTAACGTCTGAGGCACCCGAATCAACCGCGGTATCGGGTTGGGTGTTGGATGAGCGCCAGAAGTCGGAGGTTAACAATAGCTGCAGAGGGCCGACGTAACTCAAAACTTCGCCAGCACCAACATCCAGGGTGATGCTGGCGCCGCGTTCTACAACTAGGCGCTCCCCAACAGCAAGGCTATCGCCTTCGCTCAGGTTGCGCACCCGCCCGTCGACTGTTCTAGCCCACGCGCGTCCCTCGATCTCGACAACTATCGCACTTTGCTCGCTCATAGATAATCCCTTCTCAGCCTCTCAAAACCCTCTGAGAGCTAACTACCACCCGACGCAAATGATTCATGTGCCAAAAAGCGCCCCCGCCAAATGTGTATTCAGCGAGCGCCTTTTTTAAACATTAATAGTAATACCGAATCGGGGGTTTAGCGAATATTAAAGCAAACGCCAAAAGGGAGATTACGCGCCGTCACGATTAATCAATAACGCTAACTGCATACGATCGCGCACACCTAATTTATCAAAGCAGGCACTCAGATGGGCTTTAACCGTGCGCTCAGTAATATTCAGCTCGCGCGCCACCTCTTTGTTGCTTTTACCTTTAGCAACCGCTTGAGCAACCGTTCGCTCGCGCATACTTAGGTGGTCACCAACGGCCGGGCGAGGTTTGGTCGGGCTGGAAAGTGCCAACAGCTCACTCAGCAAATGTTTACCGAGCCACAGCCCATCGTATTCGACGGCGTTTTTCACCTGAACCAACAACTCAGGTGCCGCCAACGCGTGGACATAGCCACTCGCCCCTAGGCCAATAATAGTGCGTGCTTCACTGGCCGTTTCATTCAGTGTCATGGCGATCACTTTAGCCCCGGCGGCCAAAGCGACCTTTAAGTGCTCGCCCCAGGCGCCCGTCATCACCAACCAAACTAAGGTTTGATGATCCACTGGCAGCTCATCAGGCGGACAATCCAAACACACCTGAGCATCGGCCATAGCCATACGCCAGCGCGCTGAATTTACTTGTGAAGTTGAAACAAATACTGACTGCATTATCGCTCTGTTAACGCGTTTTGTTTGGCCCGTAGAATAGGCTTAAGAAGGTAAGATAACACGGTCTTCTTACCCGTAATAATATCTACCTGCGCCGTCATGCCGGGAATAATCGGCAATGCTTGATCAAAGCCCGACTCGCGGGTTCGCACCCGCACGATGTAATAGGTTTGATCTTGCTCATCGGTAACGGTATCGGTGCTGATATGCTCCAGATCGCCCAACAAACCACCGTACACGGTAAAATCATACGCGGTTAGCTTAACCATCGCCGGCTGACCGGGCCGCAAAAAGGCAATATCCTTGGGCGGAATTTTCGCTTCGATTAACAGTTGATCATCCAGCGGCGTCATCTCTAACACCTCACTACCGGGCTGCACGACGCCGCCTTCGGTATTGATAAACAACCGCTGCACGGTACCGCGCACGGGTGCGCGGATATCTGCGTACTTAACCCGATCGGCTAAACCGGTACTGGTTTCCGACAAGCTCGACAATTTTGCCAGCGTCTCTGAAAGCTGACTGCGCCATTCATTTTTTGCCACCAAACTCACTTCTTGGAGTTTATTTTGCGCCTCAAGAATAGCCGATTGAATTCGCGCTTTTTGCGCCGTTGCCTGGCCCATCTCACCCTTCGCATTAGAGGCGTCGCGCTCAAGCCGCAAGATCTCGACCTCTGAAATTGCGCCACTGTCTAGCAGCGGCCGGGTGACCTGTAGCTCTTGGCTAGATAAGTCATAGGCACGTGACGCTTGGGTTAAACGCGCCTCAACCTCGTTCAGTTCTTCACGACGCTGGGTAAGTTGTTGCCGGGCCTGAGACAGCTTTTGTTCCAACTCATTAAGATTCGACTGATACAAAGTGGTTTCATTAGCGGCGACACGGGGTTCATTTTCGCGCACTATTGCAGGAATCTTAAATTCAGAGCCCTCAACCAATGCCTGCAATCGCGCGGCGCGCGCTTGCAGCGTTAAATACTGTGCGCGATTTTCACGAAAGGTCGCGATAAACCGGGTCGGATCTATCCGCATTAACAGCGCACCCTGCTCGACCACCTGCCCCTCTTTTACCAAAATCTCTTGCACCACCCCGCCATCAAACGACTGTACAATTTGCGTGTGACTAGAGGGGATAACCTTGCCTTGACCGCGTGCGACCTCGTCTATCTGAGCAAAACCCGCCCACACAAATAGTGCGATCACAATCAGCAACATACTGTAAAGCAAACCGCGGGCACGCAGCGGCGCCTGCTGAATTCGTGCCCAATCGGCATCCTCAACCCAGTCTTTGGAGTGCGATTGTGAGGGCGACATCCAGCGGTTCCAGACTTTATCAACCAACTTGCCAAACGGTTGACCCAGCTTGGTAATCCCGCGCCCAACACGATGAAAATGCTTTTGTTCTCGGGTTTGGCTCACTAATTAGCCCTCCCGATTCTACCCTGACGCAGAGCTTCGACCACTTGATCTTTCGGCCCATCGGCGACGATTTTGCCCGCGTCGATCACAATAATACGATCGACCATGGCCAGCAAAGAGTTGCGGTGAGTGATCACCAACATGGTTTTACCCAGCGAAAATTTAGCCAGCTTACGCTTAAGCTCTTCTTCGCTGGTGTGGTCCATGGCACCGGTCGGCTCGTCCAAGAGCAAGATAGACGGGTCTGTTACCATCGCGCGAGCGACCGCTACCGCTTGGCGCTGGCCGCCCGAGAGCAGCTCGCCGCGCTCGCCTACTGGCATCGATAAGCCCTGTGGGTGCGAATTAATAAAACTGGCCAACCCCGACAACTCGACAATTTTAAGCAATTGTTCATCGTCAATACGCGGGTCGGCCATAGTGATGTTCTCGCGCAGCGTACCGAGAAACAAATTAATGTCTTGAGAAACATAACCAATATTGTGGCGCAATTGCGCCGGGTCCAACTGACCGATATCAATATTATCAATCAGTACCCGCCCGGCGCTTGGGGCGTAAAGGCCGGCAATAATTTTCTCGATGGTGGTTTTACCCGAGCCGTTTCGGCCGAGAATCGCCACTTTTTCACCTGGGGCAATACTAAAGCTTACATCGCGCAGCGCATGGCGCTCATCGTGAGGATAACTAAACGACACATTGTTAAACTCAATGCGCCCATCCAGCTTTGGCCGCGCTATCCACTCCGCTTGCTCGGGCCGTTCAACCGGGGTGTTCATGACTCGATCAACACTTTCCAAAGCGGTAGCCGCTTGATGATACTGCATCATTAACGCGGCGCTTTGGCCCACGGGCGCCATAATTCGTGACGACAACATATAGGCTGCAATCAGGCCGCCTTGGGTAAGTTCGCCCGCGGTAATTAAATACACGCCTACGATAATAATGGCCACTGCCACCAATTGCTGCACCCACACGGCGCCGGTTGTTACCGAGCCCGAGAGCAAGCGCATCTTGGTGGTCGTGCGCGAGAGAAACACAGACGTTTTCTCCCACAGGTTTTGCATTTTACCTTCAGCCCCTAAGGTTTTTAGCGCCTCAAGGCCATTGAGGCTCTCTACCAACACAGCATTGCGATAGGCGCTGGCCTCCATACTGCTCATGGACAACTCGTGCATTTTTGCCTGTACCGCCGCGGCGTACAACAGACACAAAAGCACCCCTACCGCAATCGGCAGCACCAACCACCAGGACGTTAAGAGGCCAATAATTATGCTGAACAACACCACAAAAGGAAGGTCGACAAACGCGATAATCGTGCTCGAGCCAATAAAACTGCGCACCGATTCAAACGCTTGTAAGCCGGCCGCGTAGGAACCTACCGAGGTTGGCCGCTCGCTCATGCGCATTCCTAGCACACGAGACATAATAGTGGCTGACAGCGTGATATCCACCCGGCTTGCCGCCAAATCCACAAACCATGCTCGCACCATTTTTAAACACAGGTCGGCGCACAACACAATGGCGACACCCGAGGCCAACACCCACAGTGTCTCAATAGCAAAGTTCGGCACCACCCGATCGTACACATTCATCACAAACAACGGCATTGCCAACGCAAATACATTCACCAACAGCGCCGCGAACAACACATCGCGATATAAACCTCGGTGTGCCTTAATGACCTCCCAAAACCAGTGCCCTTTTTGGGTTTGGTGAATGTCGGCGTTACGCGCGCTAAACTGCATACGCGGGCGCGCGTATATCACCCGACCGCTGTAGCGCTGTTCGAGCTCTTCAAGCGGAATATTAACCTGGGTTTGGTCCAGATCAGGAAAAACAACTTCGGCCTGCTCCCCATCAATCCCCAATAAAACACACGCTTCATTGCCTTCGAGCAACAAAATAACGGGTAATAGCGATTGATTAATATCACTCAACGAACGTCGAGCCAATTGACTGGTAAGGCCGGCTCGACGCGCCGCGCGCTCAAATAACGAGGGAGGTAACTGCTCGTGCTGCAAGGGTAAGCCGGACAGCAGTGTCGAGCCGGACGTGTTAACGCCATGCATACGGGACAGAATCAGTAAACAATTTAGCAGTGGACCACCGCGTAACGAGGCGTGGCTTACCTCGTCAGCTTTATCACTCATACGATACTGAGTCTCTTATATAATCGGGTACTCTATTGCCCCGAGGCACACGCCCCGAGGCCTGACACTTACACGTTATTGCAATTGACGAACAGTGATTTCAATACGGTCCGTCGCTGGCCGAACGAGCGCACCTTCGGGGTCACTAGCCGGCTGCACCGCCACTCGCCCGGCATCGATACCGTTAATCACCAAATAATCGCGCACCGCCGTAACCCGCGCCCGGGCCAGCGAGCGACTAACGCTTGAAGGGTTAGCCTCGGACGATTGCGCCGCAATAATAACTTCGGCCACACGGCCCGACTGATTGCCGTAACGGGCCAACAGTTGATCCAGCTGATTCATCGCCGAGTTGTTTAGCACCGAACTATTATCGGCAAACAGATTATCGGCCTCATAAGTTACCACACGGTTTATCAAATCATCGCGCGACAAAGCAGAAGGCGACAGCGCCGGACAAGCCGCAGACGGCTCAACATCAATATCGGCTAAGTCTTCGTCTAGATCTTCTGCCAAAGGTAAGTCATCAGGGACAATATTCAAAGCCACGAGCAATTTACCCATCGACTCCAGCACCCGGGCGTAGGCGATATTTAATTCATGCTGCCCATTAATGTAAGCCCGGCTCGATTGAAAATACTCATTCTCGGCATCCAGTAGATCGAGCAAGGTACGCTGGCCAATTTGAAACTGCTCTGAGTAGGCGCGCCGCACACGATCACTCGCTTCGCGGTGTTGCCCCAGTGAGATCAAACGCTCCTCTAAGCTATGGGTATTGTTATAGGCAATTTGTGTCGTTTGACGCAAATTAACACAAGCGACGTCGCGCTGATCTTTAGCGGTATTCACCTCAGATAAAGAGCGCTTTACCGCGGCACGATCTGAACCGCCATTGAATAAATTGTACGTCAGCGCCAGCTCGATGGCACCTTCATCGCCAAAATCATCGGGGTCAAGCCGGTCATCAAACACGCCTAAATTTTGTTGCGTGCCGTAGCGCGCGCGCAACTCAACACGAGGGTAGTAGCCAGAGCGCTGGGTGCGCACCGACGCTTGTGCCGCTGCGATATTTTTAATTGCGGCATGAAAGCCGGGGTTACCCTGATAGGCGGCGTAGAGTACCTCTTTAACAGAGTCGGGCAGCGGCTCGGATTGCAGGTCATTAGGCACCAAACGCTCAGGCGGAAGATCACCCACAAGTCTTAGGTACTTAGCGGTAACGTCGTGTAAGTTAGCCGCCTCCGTCAAAAGATTAGACTCGGCCAGCGCCACCCGGCCATCCACTTGATCAAGGTCGGCGCGACGCCCTACGCCTTGGTCAACCCGGTCGCCAATTTGACCTTGAACATCTAAGTGTTCTTGATAGTTGCTCCGGGCCAATTTTAATAGCTTGCGATAGCGCACTAGGTCTTCCGCCACCTCAAACGACTCAAGCGCGAGATTATCAACGGTATCAAGCAGTTCTAAGTAGCGCACTTGACGCGCACTATCTAAGCGACTCACCTCACCAGAAACACGAAAGCCGTCAAACAACATCTGCGTCAAGGATATCTCGGCGCTGTTAATATCGTAATCGTCGCGGTCGTCAAAATCGCGTCGCTGTTTACCTGTACTAGCGGTTAAATCAACAGAGGGTAAGTATTGCCCGCGGGCGGTTCCGACATTGTGGGTGGCGGCTTGGTAAGTGTGCCAAGCCGCTTGCACTTCAGGGTTATACTCAAGTGCTCGCAAAACCACATCGCGACTTGACGTGTTCGCTTCGACGATCATGCCCGAGGTCGGGTTGGTATCTACCGTGGTTGTTTGCGCTGGTGCTTCACTAGCGGATTGTGCAAAGGCGGCTGCACCAAGTCCCGTCAGCCAAAAACTCGTCAAGACGCGCGTAAACGTTCCTGATTTACGGAGAGCGAGTGGCATTGAATTTCCCTCAATGATCATGTCAATTTTAACGGTCTATTAGCTACATAATAGCAGTGGCCGCTCGTTTTTGTACGGCTAATGTTTATTGGCCCGCTAGCGTTTAACACCGGTGCGACAGGCATATTAAAATAACGTTGGGTTATGTGCCAACTGGTATTGATAGCCACCAGAAATGAGAACCATGTCACATGTTTCTACATTCTAGCGGCGATCTTACTTCATTAATGGAATAAGGTTCAAGAAAAACCAGCCACTTGCTTATAAGAACTAGCTGTTAAACCGCTACGCCAATATAACCATATTGGTGCACATCACAAAAAACGCAATTATTTGTATAAATAATTTTGCCAGTATTACGCGCCCGCGACGCAAACAGATCATTTAAAAAACGGACGTAAGTCACAGCGAAGGGAGTCGCCCCCGCGCCGCGCGCAGGGGCCAGTGGAGGGGGTTAACTCAGCTCGTAACGATCGATAATATCGCGCACCAAACCGCTGCGGACAATATCTTCGCGCTCAAAGCGATGCACATAAACAGAGTTGACACCGTCAAGCTTATCGATGGCATCCGCTAAACCGTTGCGACCGCGAATATCGCTCTGCTCAATGTCGCCATTAATGACTACTTTGCAGTCTTCACCGATGCGGGTTAAAAACATTTTCATTTGAGTGGGTGATGTATTTTGTGCCTCATCGAGCACGACAAACGTACGGTTGTTAAATGTTTTACCGCGCATAAAAGCCAGCGGGGCGGCCACAATTCGGCCGTGACGCAGACAGTAATCCACCGTTCCCGCACCTAGCCTCTCATTGAGAATATCGCGAAAGGCATCGATGTAAACCGAGAACTTCTCATCCAAAGCGCCGGGCAAAAAACCTAGCTGTTCGCCGGCCTCTACCGCCGGGCGGGTTAGAATGATGCGCTCAATACGACCAGACTCCAACGCCTCTGCAGCCAAGGCCCCGGCACAATAACTCTTGCCGGTGCCAGCCGGGCCGGTACCAAAGGTTAAGTTGTGAGTTTTGATAGCGTCGATGTAGCGTTGTTGCGAAGGGGTTTGAGCGACGAGAGGTTGTGAAGAGCGTTGCGGACTGTAAGCGGTTTCAAGCTGTTGGGAGCGGCCTTTTATCTCGACGATATTGCCATCCTCCCGGCGATGCTTGCGGGCCGATTTACCGCGCCCTTTAGAGTTTTTGAAACCGCCGTCGTCCATCTCGTGGTACTGGTGATTATTGCGTCGTGCGTGAGATCTTTTCGCCATGAGTATTGTCCTTGTCAAATCAAAGTAACACCGGCGCATCGCATGGGCTGTTGAACGGTTTAGCACCGCAGGCAATGAGCCTTACTAGGTTATGCAAAGAAGGTTACGCGAAGAAAAATCACTCCTGTGGTTGGATGCATTGTTGACCCGAGCGATAAAGTGGACAGACGTTGACTTGTGTCTACAAGCCAATCAAACCACAATATATACCCTCGAAATCCATACTATTCCCAAATTACGAGACTGGTCAACGCCTTTTTCGAGTTTTTTAAGGCTTCGAAATAAACGCACCAGAAGATGTCACAAACATTTAACTTGGTCGTCATTCGCGCTACATAAGGGCATGGGTGAGCTACGGCAAACGATCGGCGGGGTTCTGACCGTAAAAGGCCACATAGTTACGGTACACAGAGGGATAGGCATCGGCTAACAGCTTAGGCAACTCAAAAAATACTTCGCTGGTAACCGCGACAAACTCGGCGGGGTTCGTCGCCCCGTAGCGATCAATATCGGTATATTCACCACGCGCCACTTTAGCGGATAAATCTTCAAACGCCTGACCAAAACTTGCCGTCCAATCGTCCACCGACATGCCTGCTCGCAATGGCGGAAAACCATCGGCCGCGCCATTGAGCATATCGAGTTTATGGACAAACTCATGGATCACTAAGTTGTGGCCGTCAATCACGCCCGCTTTAGCTGTTTCATCCCACGCCAAGACGACACCCGCTTGATTCCAGGCCTCACCGGCTAAATGGTGCTCTACCTCATGGGCCACACCACTGGCATCCAGCTGCGTGCGCTGCGCTTTAAAAGCGGCGGGGTACACCAGTATCGACTGCCAGCCGTGATACCACTCGATACCCAAATTCAAAATCGGTAAGCAGGCTTGCAGGGCAATCAAAAGCGCCATATTGCCGGTTAAAACCTGCCCCTGAATCCCGACAAAATCTTTTTCGTGGATAAACAAAATCGCTAAGCGGCGCAGACGCGTAAGCTCGTCGTCGGTTAAACCTTGCAACACCGGCAGCTGTTTTAACACCTGTTGCCAGTCGCGCTCATCGATGGGGTTATCGCGGATAATGCGTTTTTCTCGCCACTGGCGATACCAATCAAACATCCTTTTCACTCTTTTTACTAGGGCTCACCCAACCTTTCGGGCCGCTCGATGATGTCGCCTTTACAGCCGTTTTGCGACGCTTCCCAATATTCTTTTGGTCCCGCTGGCGCTTTTTAGTCTTGCCGCCCTCGGCGCTGTCTTTTTTCGCATTTTTAGCTCGTGCCTTAACCGGCTTTTTGCCCGCCGCTTTACCCGAACTTTTAATTTTTTTCGGGCCGCGATAACGCGCCACCAAGCCCTCTAACTGAACAAACTTTGCCGCTTTACCCAGGTGCCGCTCGATATCTGCCATCAGGTTCCAGCCTTGGGCTGTGACTAATGACAATACGGTACCACCGGCATCAGCGCGCGCCGTGCGGCCGGCTCGATGGATAAAACTTGGGACATTGTAAGGCAGATCGGCGTTAATGATTAAATCGATACCATCGATATCCAGGCCTCGTGCCGCCAAGTCAGTCGCCACCAGAATGTTGCACTGGCCGCTGCTAAAACGCGCCATGACTTGCTTGCGAATTTTAGCCTCGACTTCACCGTGTAACGCCAACGAGCGCACCTCGGCACTGTCCAGTGAACGTACAATTTCATTCACCCGCTCGCGGGTGTTGGCAAAAATCACCGCACGCCGAAACTCGCGCTGGCGACACAGCGCGGCCAGCAATTGACACTTATGAGGCCAATCGTCGGCGAGAATTTTTTCTTGCTGCATCTTGGTGGCTGACTGAGCGATATCAATGCGGCGTAGAGTGTCGGGGTTGGTCATCGCCAACAACAACTGCCCTAACCCCTTGGCCCGCAGTGTCGCCGAATACAATAGGGTTTGTCGCTGCTCAGCGCAGGCTTTGGCAATGCGGGTTACCTCGTCGGCAAAGCCCATATCCAAAGTGCGGTCGGCTTCATCGACTACTAAAAACTCAAGGTTTGATAGATCGGCAAGCTGAGCACCGACAAACTCAGACATACGCCCGGGCGTTGCCACCAACAGATCGGCCGTAGCAATTAAATCACGCTGCGCGGATTTGCTATCGCCGCCCGTAAGGGCGACAACATTAATCATATCTTGCTCACACAGTTTGCGCGCCTCAGAGACGATTTGCCGGGCTAATTCTCGCGTAGGGGTAAGCACCAGCGCGCGAATAGCGCCTTTGCCGGTTTTACGCGTAAGCAACAACTGCAACATAGGCAGCAAAAATGCCAAGGTTTTACCGCTGCCAGTGGGGGCACAGACAGCGACATCGGCCCCCTCAATCACAGCGGGAATAGCCTCGGCTTGCACCGGCGTAGGGGTAGCAATTTCCAGCTGCGTTAATGCAGTTTGCAGCCTTGGGTGTTGCAGTAAGGAGAAAGCTCCAGAATTACTCACGGCGAGTCTCAACAAGTGAACGCAAGTCAAACTATGCCGCGTGCGTCAGATTGTTGCGGCACAGCCGGCGGGTTGCCCGCCTAGAATAGAGTAAAGCACCGGTGCCCTAAACGCACACCGGCTGCTACATTACAGTGACGATACAATTGAAATCATAACCCCGGCCGCTACCGCCGAACCAATAACGCCGGCCACATTGGGGCCCATGGCGTGCATTAGCAAGTAGTTTTGCGGATTGGCCTCAAGCCCAACTTTGTTAGATACCCGTGCCGCCATCGGCACCGCCGAGACACCAGCCGAGCCAATCAAGGGGTTAATCTTATGTTTACAGAACAGGTTCATAAACTTAGCGGTTAACACCCCCATCGCGGTGCCAATACCAAATGCGATAATCCCCAGCGCCAAAATACCCAAGGTTTTAGGGTCGAGAAATTTATCGGCGGCAAGCTTTGAACCCACCGACAAACCGAGAAAGATAGTGGTGATATTGATCAAGGCATTTTGCGAGGTATCGCTTAAACGCTCCACCACACCACACTCACGCATCAGGTTACCAAAACAAAACATGCCTAACAGTGGCGCTGCGCTGGGCAAGATTAACGCCACCAAGATCAGCAAAATCAGCGGAAACACAATCTTTTCACGCTTAGAGACAACACGCATTTGCTCCATCCGAATTTTGCGCTCGTCGTCATTGGTTAGCGCGCGCATAATCGGCGGCTGAATCAGCGGCACCAACGCCATATACGAGTAGGCAGCAACCGCAATCGCACCCAGCAACTCAGGCGCAAGAATACTCGCCACGTAAATCGCGGTTGGGCCGTCGGCCCCGCCAATAATACCAATGGCGGCGGCATCCTGAATCGAGAAGTCGATAACGCCGGTTACCGACAAGCCTACCGCGCCCAGCACCGTGGCAAAAATACCAAACTGCGCTGCGGCGCCAAGAAACAGCGTTTTAGGATTAGCCAACAACGGGCCAAAGTCGGTCATGGCACCCACACCCATAAAGATCACCAGCGGCGCAACACCACTGCCAATCGCCACGGTATAAAACGAGTAGAGCATACCGTTGGCATAGCCAAGGTCGGTCGCTAGGCGATAGGCATCCGCCTGTACCGCCGCAGGTGCGTGCTTGTAGGCATCGTTTAGTGCTTGCATGCCAGCGTCAGCGCTCGCGCCCAATACTTGGGCAATTTGCGCTAACACATCGGGGTACCCTGAAGCGATGGCATTTTCTACCGCCGAGAGCGATAAACCCGCGCCGGGGATATTAGCCAAAATAGCACCAAAACCAATCGGTACTAATAACAGCGGCTCAAAGCCTTTGCGAATCGCCAAAAACAAAAGCAGCAAGCCTACCAGCAACATAACACCCTGACCTAGGTCGAGGTGGTAAATGCCCGAGTCGTGCCACAGGCGTAAAAAATTTTGCATAATCTAATTCCGACTTATTAAGCGATACTGAGCAGGCTGTCACCGGCAGTGACGGCATCACCAGCTTTGACGTTAATAGACGCGATGGTACCCGCGCGCGGTGCACTAACCTCAGATTCCATTTTCATGGCCTCTAAGATCAACAAGGTGTCGCCCTCTTCGACCTGCTGCCCCTCTTGCACAGTCAGCTTACAAATGGTTCCGCCCAGCGGCGCCGGAACCGGTTCACCCGCACCTGCCGCCGGAGCAGCCCCGGCCGATGACGCCGCCCCCACAGCGCCAAGCGCGGTGATATCACCGCCACTAGACACTGTTACGGTGTACTCTTTACCGGCCACTTCAACGGTATAAATTTCATCGCCTGCATCGGTTGTCGGGGCACTGCCCTCGTTGCCGGTAGGTACCGGTTCAAAAGCATCTGGGTTGTTGCGGTTTTGCAAGAATTTAAGTCCAACCTGAGGAAACAGCGCATAGGTCAGCACATCGTCAATCTGGCCGTCGCCATCGGTGAGCTCGACGCCCTTACCTTTAGCTTCACTCAGAAGTTCGTCGGTCAGTGTTTGCAGCTCAGGCTTAAGTAAATCCGCCGGGCGGCAGGTGATCGGCTCGCCATCACCTAGCACTCGCTTTTGTAGCTCGGCATTTACTGGCGCAGGGGATGCGCCATACTCGCCTTTTAATACCCCCTCTGTCTCACGGGTAATGGTCTTGTAACGCTCGCCGGACAATATGTTCATCACCGCTTGCGAGCCAACAATTTGCGAGGTAGGTGTTACCAAGGGGATATAGCCTAAATCTTCCCGAACCTTAGGGATTTCACTCAGCACCTCATCGAGCTTATCCGTGGCATTTTGTTCGCGCAGTTGGTTTTCCATATTGGTCAGCATGCCGCCGGGCACTTGTGCCACTAAAATACGCGAGTCAATGCCTTTAAGCGCACCTTCAAATTTAGCGTATTTTTTGCGAACTTCCCGGAAGTAAGCCGCGATGTCTTCGAGCTTGTGAATATCCAAACCGGTATCGCGCTCGGTGCCCTCTAGGCTGGCAACCAAGGTCTCGGTCGGACTGTGCCCATAGGTCATCGACATTGATGAAATGGCGGTATCGACGTTATCAATACCGGCCTCAACACACTTAAGGTTGGTAGCGTGAGCCAAGCCAGTGGTTGCATGGCTTTGCATATGGATTGGGATATCACAGCTTTCTTTTAAACGCTTGACCAACTCATAGCCAACGTAAGGGCGAAGCAAACCGGCCATATCTTTAATGGCGATAGAGTCAGCCCCCATATCCTCGATGCGCTTACCTTGCTCGACCCAGCCCTCCAAGGTGTGCACGGGGCTAATGGTATAGGAAATAGTGCCTTGGGCGTGCTTGCCTTGCTCTTTAACTGCTCTTAACGCGGTTTCGATGTTGCGCATATCGTTCATGGCATCAAACACCCGAAACACATCGACACCATTGTGCGCGGCGCGCTCGACAAACTTCTCAACCACGTCGTCGGCGTAATGGCGGTAGCCCAATAGGTTTTGCCCCCGCAGCAGCATCTGCATTTGGGTTTTCGGCATGGCTTTTTTCAGCTCGCGAATGCGGTGCCAAGGGTCTTCACCCAAGTAACGGATGCAACTGTCAAAGGTGGCGCCGCCCCAGGTTTCTAATGACCAGAAGCCAATTTCATCGAGTTTTGCTGCAATCGGCAACATATCATCGAGTCGCATACGAGTGGCAAACAGTGATTGGTGCGCATCGCGCAAAACCACATCCGTAATACCCAATGGCTTTTTAAGCTCGCTCATGGCGTTTTCTACCCCAAATTATCGTTCGTATCGGCGAATAGCGTTTCGCAGCAATGGTTATAACAGTATTCTTGGTCGCATTATGACGGCGCCAGGTGTATCAACGGCGCGCGCGGTGCAGCGCAATGGCCTTCTCAATAGCGCTTCGTACCGCCGGATCTACCTCAGCAGTGCGCCCCGTCTGTATCGCTGGTCGAGATGGCTCAGCGACTACCGGATCGGGAAAAAAGCGCATGACAAATCGCGACATAATAAGCGTGGCGATAACCAGCAGCGTCAGAAAGACCAACACGGTACCCATACCGTAGATCATTAGATCTATGCCTTGCTGCATCAGTGTATCTTGCATGTAGACTACCCTTTATTAATCGTCGTCCTACGCTTGCAATGGCCGCCAAGCGTCAGTAACAACAAACTTGTGCGGCGCAAACGGCCGTGCATTTTCTCTTATCTTTCAAAAACTTACAAGATGCCGCGCGGCGACGGCGCAAAACTTGCGAGCATTTAACTTAAAAACCAGCAACTTTACCGGAATTTAGCGGCATTTGCCGACTTTTCACGCAAAAGAATTGACCGCCGACAGACGCAGACAAACTGTGTAAACTACGCGCCGTTCAGCGCGCCGCCCAATGACGAGAAGCAACCATGCCCCACCTACAACTCGCCCCCATGGAGGGCGTTGTCGATCATCAAGTACGCGACCTAATGACCCGTATCGGCGGCATCGATGGCTGTGTCACAGAATTTGTGCGGGTTGTCGAGCAGCGCTTACCGCGACGGGTGTTTCATCGCCTTGCGCCCGAGCTTGGCAACAACTGCCTTACGCCAGCGGGCACCCCGGTAAAGCTGCAACTGCTCGGCGGGCAACCTGCCCCTATGGCCGACAACGCCGCGCGGGCGGTTATCGCCGGCGCCAACGCCATCGACCTCAATTTTGGCTGCCCAGCCAAAACCGTTAATAAAAGTGACGGCGGCGCCTGCCTGCTGCGCCAGCCCGAGCGCGTTTACGCCATTATTAAGGCTGTGCGCGATGCGGTACCCAATAGCGTGCCCGTAAGCGCCAAGATTCGTTTAGGGTTTGAGGCTCGCGACAACTACCTTGAAAATGCCCACGCTGTGGCGGATGCTGGCGCTAGCTCGCTGGTGGTGCATGCGCGCTCTAAAGCCGATGGCTACCGGCCGCCGGCTTACTGGGAGTGCATTGGCGAAATCAACCAACAACTCAATATTCCGGTTATCGCCAACGGTGAAATCTGGAGCGTGGAGGATTACCTGCGCTGCCGCGAGCGCTCGGGCTGCGACAACGTCATGCTGGGGCGCGGCCTACTGGCCTGCCCCGACCTCGCGCTGCAGATAAAAGCTCACTTAGCGGGCACAGCGTACACCCCCATGGGCTGGCTGGAGGTCTGTGCCCTGCTGCGCCACTACTTTGATCTGTGCCGTCCCAACTACCCCGACAAGTTCGCCGGCAATCGTATTAAGCAGTGGCTGGTGTATTTGCGCCGGCAGTACTCAGAGGCCGACCAATTTTTTGAGCTCATCAAGCGCGTCCAACAACCCGATATTCTCAACGCCCACTTTGATGCACAGCTGAGCATTCACCCACGGCGTGCCATAGAGCGGTCGGCCTAGTGCCGGTTGCGCTGCTCCAGCCGGGGTTCGGACACCGCCACAAAACCCGCCTTGGTTTTCGCAATGGCCTGGGTTGAGCCATAGGGTCCCAACTCTTTTAAGGTATGCCCCAAACCCTGCAACCCTTCGCGCAACGCTGGCGCAGCGGTTTTCTCCAAATAAAGCGCGTCGGGCCGCCACTGGTGATGGATTCGCGGCGCCGACAACGCCTGGGCCAGCGGCAACTGCAAGTCGATGGTATTGATCAACGCTTGCACCACCTGAGTGATTATAGTCGGCCCGCCGGCAGCGCCCAACGTCATAACCGGCTTGCTATCCTTAAGCAACAGCGTCGGGCTCATGCTCGATAACGGCCGTTTGCCCGGGGCAATACTGTTCGCCTCGCTGCCCACCAACCCGTACACATTAGGCACTCCCGGCTGAGAGGAAAAGTCATCCATCTGATTGTTCAGCACCATACCTGTGCCCGGAACAATTACCTTCGAACCAAAATCGGTATTGACGGTGGTGGTGATCGCCACCCAGTTGCCGGCTTTATCGGCCACCGCAATATGGGTGGTATGCTTATCAAACAAGTTCGTGTCGGCATCGGCCGGCGTGCCATGCTCGAACTCATGGTTGGTTTTATCCAGCGCAATTTTTTGCCAGAGCTTTTGAGCGTATTCGTCACTAATAAGGTTTTTAGGCACGGAGGCAAACGCCGGGTCACCCAACCAAAAAGCGCGATCGGCAAAAGCCAACTTCATCGCCTCAGCGGTCACGTGATAGCGCTGCAACTCAGAGAGTTCAGCAAGATCAAACGACTGCAAAATATTCAGTATCTGCGCCACATGGACACCGCCAGAGCTAGGCGGGCCAAAGCCCAACACTTCGTAACCCCGATAGCTCGAACGCACCGGCGCACGCTTGAGCATGGTGTAGCGTGCAAAATCGCTTTTACGGATTAGCCCCGCATTTGCCTGCATCCACTCACCCACGCGCTCGGCCAACTCTCCCTGATAAAAATAGTCAGCCCCCTTTTTGGCAAGCTGCCGATAAGTTGCCGCCAAATCGCGCTGCAATAATGTATGCCCGGCAGGCCAAGGTTGGCCTTTTTCATCCAATAACACCTTTGCCGTTCCGGCAAAACGCGCCAGCAGATCACGGTTGCGCGCTAGGCGGTCGGCGTAAATTTGGTCAATCGCAAAGCCTTGCTCGGCGAGCGTAATAGCCGGCTGATACACAGCCTCACGCTTTAGAGCACCACCTTTTTTAAGCATATAGTCGTACACCGCCACCGAACCGGGAATACCCGAGGCCAGCGCCCCGGTGCGGCTCAGCTCGCGGTTTAGCTTACCGCCCACCACATACATATCCCGGCTTGCCAACATCGGGGCCGTCTCCCGGCCATCCAGCGCCTCGATGGTGCCATCGGCCCAGTGCACCAACGCAAAACAACCTCCACCAATACCGGAGTTATGGCCATCCACCACCCCCAGCGCCAAAGCGGCGGCAACGGCGGCATCAACCGCGTTACCGCCCTCAGCCAACACCGCCATAGCAGCATCGGTGGCACGCGGCTGGACCGTGGCCACAGCGGCGCGCCCATCGGCTGTGACCTGCGCATAACCTGTCATTACCGCCTCGGCGGCGCTCGAGCAGAGCAGGCAAATTACGGCCATTAGTTGTAATGTTTTACGCATGAAACCTCCAAATTAATTACCGCGCAGCCAATAACCGCCGCCAAGCCCCTCACAATAAAGACTAAACCACAAACAAAAAACCCCCGCATAAATGCGAGGGCTTTGAGCGATTGCACCGCGATGACTAAAACCAGAAGGCGTCTCCACGGCGACCATCCAAGCCTAAATAGGCGCCCATTTTACCGCGGCGAACAACCCGAAAATTCAAAACTGATAAATGCAGGCACTCAATGATACGAAACATAACACAACCTCTGAAAACAACGATTCGCTCAAGTCGCCGATTCCGGCAGAGGCCAGAAGCACTGCGTAAGAGTCGCGCACCAAGCGCCAAGCTCTTTATCAAGGTAACAGTTTCTTGTCAAAAAACAGCAAAACTGCCACTTTCGTTCCCTTTTGACACATTATACCTATTTTCAGGTAACAGTCATGCGCCAATTGCCACCCAAAGCTCAAGGTTCGTTAAGGCGCCGATACTTTGATCAAAGATTCTCAGGGCTCCTCAGCCGTCGCGCGAGACGATGTCGCTCTTGCCGATGATGATGCCCCGGAAGACAACGATGAAGACTCCAACGCGACCGACGAGCGCGAACCGGCTTGCTCGCTCGTGCTAGAGCGAGAGCTAGCAGCCCCGGAACGAATATTATCGGAAGGCGCGGCAGACGAGGTACCTGCCGCGTCCGACGCCACGGTCGACGACTGGGACGACGGAGCGGCCGGCTCAGCACTCGCCACACTACCGTCAGAGAACACCTCTTGCAGCAGCTGTCGCCCCTCTTGTTTTATCACCGTCGTAATGGGCTCGCGGATCGAGGACTCAGGGGAGGTAAAAAATCTAGCGGGGGTTTTTCTAGCTTGCTCAGCTCGCACCTCAGCCTGCGAGGCAACCACCTTAAACCGCAATACCCCTACCACCTGATTCGCCTCAGTCACAACCTCCATACGCCAATTGCCTCGCGGGTAAGGCGGAAACTTCATTTTATGGGACCATGCGCGATAACCGGCTTTGCGGCCGCCATTAATATCCAGCGCGATTTTGTCCACCACCTTGCCGTTCAGACGCCAGACGTGATAAATCCGCTCGTTCAACCCCCGCGGAGCATGAATAGCCGTATAGGCATACAAACCTTGCTGCAGCTGCGCAACACTGACCACCTTTAGCTTATCGGTCGGCACCTTTTTGTCATCGTCAATGCGCGCGGTAATTGCCACCTCCGTCAACCACAGCGTTGCCGGCGGCACCCAAGGGCGAGCGACAACCCCCACCACCGCCGTCACTATCAGCAACGCGGCCGCAAGCGCTGTGCGGCGCCACCAGCCAAAAGAGAAATCACGCACCATATTTAAAAACGACAGCGCCACCGCAATCGCCAGCGACCAAAAATACGACTGCGATGTAGGCAGGTGCACAATAATTGGCAAAGCCGTCAAAAGCACGGCAAACAACGTAAACCCATGAAAAAAGAAATACAGCCAACGCTTGGGTGCCAACCAGCGATAATAGATAGGATCAATAACCGAAATACACGCCGCCAGCATAAGCGCAGCGGTAAAAACCATTTGGCCACTGTTCCAGGCCGTCGTGATAAAAAAGAAGGGGATAACAAAAAACAGGCTTTCTTGGTGCACCATCTGAGTGGCAAATTTCACCACAGGGTCCGGCAGCTCAACCCCAAACCAGTGACTCACCCCGCGCTTTAGCAGGTTTTCCAGCATCAGCAGCACCCAAGCGGCCACCATTAGCAGCGACACCAGCTGGGCAAACCGCTCCTGCTCGCGCTCGACCAAGAAGAAACTGGCCACCCCGGAGATAAAACCCACCAACGCCAACAGGCCCGGATAGCGAGCCGCCAACTTTGCACAAACGATCACGCTCTTTTTTAAAAACTGCAAATTGCCCGCACTCCGAAGTCGCACTGCCGATACCGCAGCGCACACGATTATACCCCATGGCGACCAAAGCTTACGTCTATGTCATCACGGCGCAACACCACACCGTGCAACAGCAACGCCAGAGGCTATAACTCAAAGCCAACAGACACAAAAAAAGCCAACCGAAGCTGACTTTTTTGTTAAATATGGAGCGGGACTAATACGCCGGAGCGTATCAGCACAGCGAATGCTGCCCGCAGGGCGAAGGCCATGGATGGCCTGAGTGCAACGAGGCGCAGCCTCGGTTCCCGTCTACCTAGCGGCACTCGACTAACAGACACAAAAAAAGCCAGCCGAAGCTGACTTTTTTGTTAAATATGGAGCGGGACTAATACGCCGGAGCGTATCAGCACAGCGAATGCTGCCCGCAGGGCAAAGGCCATGGATGGCCTGAGTGCAACGAGGCGCAGCCTCGGTTCCCGCCTACCTAGCGGCACTCGACTAACAGACACAAAAAAAGCCAGCCGAAGCTGACTTTTTTTGTTAAATATGGAGCGGGACTAATACGCCGGAGCGTATCAGCACAGCGAATGCTGCCCGCAGGGCAAAGGCCATGGATGGCCTGAGTGCAACGAGGCGCAGCCTCGGTTCCCGCCTACCTAGCGGCACTCGACTAACAGACACAAAAAAAGCCAGCCGAAGCTGACTTTTTTTGTTAAATATGGAGCGGGAAACGAGGCTCGAACTCGCGACCCCAACCTTGGCAAGGTTGTGCTCTACCACTGAGCTATTCCCGCAAATGGCGTCCCCAAGGGGAGTCGAACCCCTGTTACCGCCGTGAAAGGGCGGTGTCCTAGGCCTCTAGACGATGGGGACCCAGTATCTTTTAGCGTTGATGCTATATTCCCCCAAAAGGGGAAATGGAGCGGGAAACGAGGCTCGAACTCGCGACCCCAACCTTGGCAAGGTTGTGCTCTACCACTGAGCTATTCCCGCATGGCGTCCCCAAGGGGAGTCGAACCCCTGTTACCGCCGTGAAAGGGCGGTGTCCTAGGCCTCTAGACGATGGGGACATGCGTCTTCGCTAAAAGAGGGGCGCATTCTATGTAGAGCTTGGGTCGCTGTCAACTGTTTAGAGCGGCTTTTTTTTAATGAGGCGAAACAACAACTTAGAGCAGCCAAAAAGCTGAGCATAAAGCGATCAAATAGGCAGCCAAAGAGCAGAAAATGCTATACTGTGTGCCAATCGCCCAAATGGCCCGGGCGCATCTAGCAACAAGGAGACTCAAGCCACACACAGGTAAGCCTATGTCGTCCATTTATATAATAATCGCCCTTGTTGCACTGCTTACGGTTTTGGTGTGTTACGCCTTTATCAGCCAGCAGCTGGCCAAAAAGCGTAAACAGCGTCTGCGCTTAATGAATGCTCTCAAGCAGCGCCTCGAATTATTCAAACAGATTTCCAGCGGCATGCCCGCCGGATACCTACCGGCCGACCTTAATGCGCTGGTCTATCAAGTACTTATTAACACCCTTGAGCAACTAGCCAAGCTCGCCCCTAAAGATAACTACAGCGCCGAAGCCGCCGAATACCAAAAACAATTTAAGGCCAGCAAAGAAAGCGCCGATCAGACACGTTTAAAGGCCGAGCAAACCGCACAGGTGCAACCGTTATTAAAAGAGCTGGCTCGCTATGTTGGCTCGCAAGCCGAAAGCGGCCGACTAACCAAAACCCAGTCCAACCGACTACTGGGCTTGTGCCGCCGGCTGCTCCTGCAAACCACCATTGAGGGCTACGTGCACCAAGCTAAACAGGCGCGCAGCGAAAATAAGCTACGCCTTGCCATCCACCACTACACCACCGCTCGCAAGCTGCTGCTAAAAGAGGCGGGGCAACAAGATGTCACCAAACAAGTCGCACAGCTCAGTGCCGTTATTGCTAAGTTAGAGCAAGAAAACGCCGCGCAAAGCGGACCCACAGCGACGGCAAGTGATGAGGCGGCAGCAAGCAAAGAGTGGGAAGAGCTTGAAGATGAAGGCGATTGGAAAAAGAAACAGGTATACGACTAAAGTACGCTCGTTTTAATCGCGGGGAATAATCACCCGCGACAACTCCTGCTCGCTCTACTTTATTTATCCAATTTAATAGACGCCGAATTAATGCAATAACGCAGCCCCGTTGGTGCCGGCCCATCGGGAAACACATGCCCTAAATGGCTACCGCAGTTATGACACACCACCTCGGTGCGGCGCATGCCATGGCTACTGTCAAACTCCTCGTCAATGGCGCCTTTATCGGCTGGGGCAGAAAAGCTCGGCCAGCCACAACCGGCATCAAACTTAGTCTCCGACTCAAACAGCAGCGCGCCACAACCTCGGCAGTGATAAGTCCCGTCGGCAAATACATCCCAATATTCACCAGTAAAAGGCGCCTCTGTGCCCTTTTCGCGACACACATGATATTGCTCGGGCGTTAAGGTTTCACGCCAGTATTGCTCGGTAAATTTAGAATCTTCAGACACAGTAAACTCCTTAGAGACCTCTGAGCAAAACCACCTCACAGGCGAACCTTGCAAAACATTAACCTATTATTCTGCGGCGCCCTTGACAGGCAGGGCCGCCAGACCGGATCATTGATGATCGGCACACAGAAAGACTTAAGGCATCTTAACGCAAATGGATACGATTCAAAAATCTGCCAAACTCAATGGCGTTTGCTACGATATTCGCGGCCCGGTACTCGAACACGCTTACCGCCTCGAGGAAGAAGGCCATCGCATCATGAAACTCAACATCGGCAACCCGGCGTCGTTTGGCTTTGCCGCACCCGATGAGATTATTCAGGATGTGATTTACAACCTACCTAACGCCGAAGGCTACGTTGCCTCGCGCGGTCTGTTTGCCGCCCGCAAAGCCATTATGCAAGAGTGCCAAAAACTGCGTGTGCCTAACGTCGACATTGATGATATTTATCTTGGTAACGGCGTCAGCGAGCTAATCGTTATGTCCATGCAGGCGCTGCTGAACAATGGCGACGAAATGCTAATACCCGCGCCCGATTACCCGCTTTGGACCGCGGCGGTCAACCTCGCCGGCGGCAAAGCCGTGCACTATATGTGTGACGAACAGTCCGACTGGTACCCGGATATCGAGGATATTAAAGCAAAAATTACCGACAAAACCCGCGGCATTGTGGTGATCAACCCCAACAACCCAACGGGCGCGGTATACAGCCAAGCTCTGCTCGAGCAGATTGTGGCGCTAGCCGAAGAAAAAGGCCTGATTATTTTTGCCGATGAGATCTACAGCAAAATTCTTTACGATGACACCGACTTTGTCCCTTTAGGCCGGTTAGTTACAGATACCCTTTGCATTAGCTTTAACGGCCTGTCTAAATCCTACCGCCTAGCCGGCTTTCGCTCTGGCTGGATGATCGTCAGTGGTGCCAAACACAAAGCTAAAAATTATCTAGAAGGCATCGAGATGCTCGCATCGATGCGCCTGTGTGCCAACGTGCCCGCAATGTTTGCGGTGCAGACAGCGCTGGGCGGCTACCAGAGCATTAACGAGCTTATCTTGCCCGGCGGCCGACTGCACGATCAGCGCGACGCGGCGTTAACCGCCCTTAATGACATTCCCGGCATCAGCTGTGTCAAACCCAAAGGCGCGCTCTACCTGTTTCCTAAAATTGATCTCGACCTGCACAAAATCAAAGACGATCAGCAAATGGTGTTGGACTTTTTGATTCAGGAAAAGGTGTTGCTGGTTCAAGGTACCGCGTTTAATTGGCCCGAGCGCGACCATCTGCGGATTGTATTTTTACCCCGCGAGGACGAACTCACCCGTGCCATAGAGCGCTTTGGCCACTTTATTCAACGCTACCGCCAGTAGCTATAGCGCTTATGGCTGACATCCACATTACCGACTTTTATCGCGATGCCGCGAAAGCACTGAACCAAATTTACAATAGCTTTCCGCGCTTAGTGACAATGTTTGTTGAAGATATCTCGGGGCCAGACACCCCCGATGAATTTGGCCTGCACAGCCCCCGGCACCAAGCGTGCTTTGCCACGCTTTTATGGCTCGCCGCCGAGGGCTACATCCGCTACCAAGACACTATTCGCCAAGAGGCAATAGACCAAGTAACGCTTACTCACAAGGGCTTTACCCTGCTCAGCGCGCAACTGAGTTGCCGCTCGGCCCCGGATAAAAAGCTAACCCATATTAGTAAGCAGCTCGACGGCGAAGAGCAAGCTAGCGCCCCGGTGGGAGACTTTAGCCCTGCCATTGATTTACTGCGCGCCGCGTTAACAACCCGCGCCTCTAGCGCCGTCGATACCATCATGCAAATTTTACTTAATCGTTAAGCGGACCCTTATGGCGCCGCTGCACTCGCCCCGGCAAACTCAAAGTGCAACAGCTTAAGCCGCTGCTCTGGATTAATATCCGGAAACTCCGGCGCACTGGGGAGCCGCTCGATAAATCTCGCCGCGGGACAGTTTTCGGCAAAACACTGATGCAAAAAATCGCTCGCCAGCTCCGGTGCATTTAAACAGGCCAGCACATCGCCACCATCAGGCATCAACTCCGGCAAACGTCGAACCAACTTAACGTAATCTTTGCTGGCGACAAAACTGCCGCGCTGAAAACTCGGCGGATCAAAAATCACAATATCGTAGGGACCCTGCCGACGAATGCGGCTCCAGGATTTTAAAATTTGCTCCGGCAAAAACGCGCTGCGCTGCTTATCAAGACCGTTTAAGTGGTGATTCGCCCGCCCCTGCCCCAGCGCTTTTTTACTCATATCCACATTCACCACCCGCTCGGCACCAGCGGCTACCGCCACCACCGAAAAAGCGCAGGTATAGGCAAACAGGTTCAACACCCGCTTGCCTGACGCTTTAGACTCTAGCCATTGCCGGCCGGGCTCCATATCCAAAAAATAACCAACGTTTTGCTGGGTGAGCGGGTTGAGCCAAAAGCGCAGCGGGCCACGGGCGGCCAACCAGCGCTCGGGCACCTCGCCCACCACAACCTCCGAGGGCGCCCCTTGCCAATAACGCCGCTGCACTACCACAGCCCAATTGGCGGCAACCGCTATTGCGGTTATCTCGGGGATGCACTCTGCCAGCCAACCCTCTGGTGGCTCGGCAAACAAAGTGACCAGCACCACTGGCTGAAAAAAATCGATACAGACAAACTCCAACCCCGGATAACACTGGCCACGGCCGTGGAATAACCGACGACTATCGAGTGTTTGCTCAGGCGCGCAGCGAGCCTCGTCAGCCAGTGCGCGCAGCGGTTGTAAATCAATGGTTAAAGCGGTTGAGGTAGTCACAGTGCAGTCTCATTAATCGCGGTATTGCCCACGGGGTATAAAATTTGTTGTTGGTAGCCGGTAATGACCGGAAAAAAGCCCGCCAATTGTCGATCTAGCGCCGGGTCATTGGTATCAAGTTGCAACGGCCGGCCGTTAAGCATCTGTAGCTTTTCGGTGGTAGCGATCAGCATAATGCCGTCTCGACCCACCTGGGCAATAATGTCTGGCGCAAGCTGTTGATTGCCGCGCCCAAAGATATGCCCCTGCCCTCCGATGGCGGTAACGACAATACGCACCGGGCCCTGGTGCGCCCCCATAATGCGACGAATAGTGTCGGCGGTTACATCGCTGGCAATTAACTCCCCGCCGCGCAGTACATCTACCCCCAGCAAGGTGCCCACTAAACCTAGCTGCTCCAGTAACACCTTAGTGGTAGAGCCTGGGCCCACCAAGTACAAAACGTCGTCGTCCAGCTGCTCAATGACGCTCGCCGCCACATCAAGCTGCTGCAACTCATCCACCGCTGCCCCGGCATTTTTTACCTCTTGCAGCCACTGGGGCTCTTCTGGCACCAGCAGCTCACTATAATGTTTGGCCCGCACCATCCCTGCGCGAAAAGCTTGCTCGTCAATGTCACGCACCTCGCGCTCTACCAAGGGCGCCCACTGACGCTGAGCCAAACGCTGCAGGATATACCCGGCCGCCTCGGGGGTATTGGCGTAAACGCCCGAGTGGATTTTGACCCCTGCGGGCACACCCACCACCGGCACCGCAAGCCCAATGGCATCGGCAATATTACGCGCCGTGCCGTCGCCACCGGCAAAGGCGATAACATCAACACCGGCGCTCAGTAATCGCACGGCCGCTTGCTGAGTATCTGAGTCATCGCTTTGCACGGCCGCCGGTGCACCCAGCGACGCAAATGGCAAACCCAGCGCTCGCGCGGTGTCGCCTCCCATGGCGCCGTCAAATCCAAACAACTGTACCGGCGCCTGCGCATGGGCAATAGCCGCCAGCGCCCGCGCCATACGCTCAGCCGCCCGCAAGGGTGCGCCACGCGCTAGCGCGAGTGTGCGGGTGTCCCGCCCATCACTGCCCTTTAAAGCGACGCTACCGCCGATTCCGGCGTAGGGGTTAATAATGATTCCCAGCTTAAGCACTTGTCACCAAATCGTCATGTTGCATTGTTAGGCTGCGCCACAAGACATCTTTGGGCTGCCGCAGCCCGTGTCTTTGTCAGTCAAACCTTTTGGTTTATTCGGATTTACTTAACGGTAAAGCCCAGCGCCGCTAGCGTCTCTGCCAGCGGCGTATTTTTATCTAGCCCAGTCACTTGGTAGTTACCAAACTCGCGCCGCACCGGGTAGTTTTTACGCAACCGATCAAACCCTTGCGACAGCGCCTCGCCCTGCGCGCCCGCCTCGGACGCCACCTGCCGCAAACGTTGATCATCGGCGGCAATGTCGTAAACGGTGGCGATTACCTCGCGCAAGGCCTGCCAGTCGTCAACCCCAACCGGGGCCGGCACCTGATTGTCAGCGACGGCTGGGACGACATCGGCCAGCCTAGTGCTAGGCGCGAGCTCAAACTGCTGACAAAATGCCTCATAGATCATGGCTGTGCCTTTTAGCTTGCCATCAAAACTGTAACCGGCAATATGCGGCGAGCCCAACACCACCCGCTCAAGCAACTGCAGATCAATATTGGGCTCCCACTCCCACACATCCAACACCACTTGCAGGTCATTGCGATTTTGCATCACTTGCAGCAGGGCTTTGTTATCAATGACCGCGCCACGACCACAGTTAAGCAAAACGCCCCCTGGCGCCAACTGCAGCAATTGCTCTTTGGCCAACAAATGACGACTCGGGTGCGGCCCGACGGTGGTTAGCGGCGTGTGCAGGCTCACGATATCGCACTGTAATACATCCTCAAGCTCACACAGGTCGGGGTTTTGCTCAATACTTAAGAGCGGGTCATAGCAGCGGCAACTGACGCCCTGCGCCGTAAGCGCCCGATGCAGAGCCCCACCGACGTTGCCGCAACCGATAATGCCAACGGTTTTATCGCGCCAGTCGATATTTAAGTGCGCCAACGCGGCGTACACATACTCCACCACCGAATTGGCGTTACAACCGGGCGCATTGGTATAGGCAATACTCTGGTGGTCGAGCCAGCGCTGATCGAGGTGGTCCATCCCGATGGTGCAGGTGCCAACAAACTTAACGGGACTACCCGCCAGTAACGCCTCATTCACTGGCGTTACTGAGCGCACTAAAAGCGCATCGGCGTCGGCGACATCCGCGGCGCTCATCTGTCGCCCCGGCAAGCGCACGATCTCGCCATGGGCGCTAAAGAAGTCCTCCGCCAGCGGAATATTTTCATCGATCACTATTTTCATGCTTAGGTAAATCCTGTTCAGGTCAGTTTACGCGCCCGCTTCGCAAGCGCGTCAGTCCAGCCCATGGCGCGACTAAACTCAGTAAATGCGGCAATATCCACCGGGGCGCGCTGCAATTGCGCAGGCTTTTGCAGCAGCGGAATATCGCAGATAATCGTCGCCAACTGCTGCGCCAGCTGTATTTGCTCGCGCGCGGCAAGCAGCTTAGCCGCCAGAGTGCGGGCGCCGCGCACCGGCACGTGGGCCACCTCGTCCAGGCGCTGAAATAGCGCCGAGATCGAGCCAAAATAGCGCAGCAACCCTATGGCTGTTTTAGCGCCAACGCCGGGTACACCGGGAATGTCGTCCCCGGCATCGCCGACCAGCGCGAGGTAATCCACGATTTGCCCCGGAGCCACGCCATACTTAGCTTTAATGTCGTCATGCTGGTAACGCACATCGGCGCTAAAATCCCACAAACAATCTTGCTCGCGCTTCAGCAGTTGGGCCAAATCTTTATCACGGCTCAATATCGCAATCGGTGCAGGCTCGGCACAGCAGCTAGCGTATAAGCTGCCAATTAAATCGTCGGCCTCATAGCGCTGGCTGGCAAACGTGGCCAACCCCAACAGTTGCGTTACTTGCGCACAGGCTTTTAGCTGAAATGCCAAGGCCGCATCGGGTAAAGCCCGGGAGCTTTTATACAGTGGGTACAGCTGGTGACGAAAACCCGTTTCCAGACTCTCATCGAAGCACACCGCCAGCCGCTGGGGCCGGTGGCGCTCCAAAAGCTGGAGTAAGAATCCGGTAAAACCATAGACGGCATCGGTTCCATAGGCTTCTGGCTCACTAAAGCGGCGCTCGGGCAGCGAAAAATAGTAGCGGAAGATATAAATAGAAGCATCGATAAGACATACAGCAGAAGCCGTCAACGCTGAAACCTCGCAACGCGGCCACTAACCAGAGCCTCAGCAGTGAAACCACCCCGCAGGCAGCAAACAGCCTTTAGCAAACCCAAAACCTTAAATACACACATAGCCAACACATCGTATTAGACACGCCACCAAAAAAGCACTCGAGAATAAAAATGCAAAAACCTACAAAAACGCCAGCGCTACACGTCATTTGTACAGATTTAAACCGTGAGCCGGCCTTTCCTATCGACTTTAACAGCGCTTCAAACGGCGATATTAAGCGTGGGGAATATACAACATTAAGCAGGACACAGCACTAAAGCGGCAATCGCCGCGCAACCCGCTACAATTTATATTCTACCATCTCGCCATTAAGCGCCGCGCATAGACATTGAGGCAAGCTTAAAAAAACAAAATTGGTTAACCAATCACCCAAAAACATACTGGCACAGCTAGCACGACCCCCTAAAAAAGCCACAAGCTACTGTATTTAAAGCTTTTAATTGGCCGCATCAAAAATGGCAGTGCGCTACCCAGCTGGATTAGGCAAAGCAAGCGGCCAAAGCTCTTAAGGTTAAAAACCTTTTTCTCAACCAAAGGCCTTGCATTGTGCAGTCACTTTGGTCAACAATAGTATCTGCCATATACAAGTAAATTGGGCGCCAAAGAGCGCTTACGCTAATATAATCAATAATGGGCATCCCCGGAGGAATTCATGCTGTATAAAAATAAGCAATCCAAAGTCGTGGCAAGCCGACGCCACTTTAAAAAAACGATGCTGGCTAGCGCCTTAGCGGCGGCCTCATGTGCAAGCCTGGCGCAAGCACAAGAGGAGCAGTCAAACAACGATCTGATGCTCGAAGAAGTGGTCGTACAAGGCACTCGCGCCACAATTCAAACAACTATCGACATCAAGCGCAGCTCCACCACCATCGTCGACGGCATGTCGGCCAACGATATCGGCGATATGCCCGCACTGTCTATTGGTGAGGCGCTCGAGTCCATCACCGGCGCGTCTTCGCACCGTGAAAACGGCGGCGCCACCGAGATCTCTATTCGGGGCCTTGGCCCTTACCTAAGCGCCACAACATTTAATGGCCGTAACGCCTCTAACGGCAGCGGTGACCGCTCGGTTAACTTTTCTCAGTTTCCGTCCGAGCTGGTAAACAAAGTGGCCATTTATAAAACTCAGGACGCCAGCCTGATAGAAGGCGGCGTGGCCGGCTTGATCGCCCTAGAAACGGTTAAACCGCTCGACTACAACAAGCGTCGCTTACAAATTGAAGCCAAGGCGGGCTTTCAGCCCAACCAGCAGAACATTAAAGATTCAATGGCCGGGGATGTCGGTTTTCGCGGTAGCGCCAGCTATGTTGACCAGTTTGAATTTGATAACGGCATGGCATTAGGCATTTCTTTGGGGTACGAGCAAAGCGATATCGCTCAACCAGAGTCTGAAATGCGTGCTTCCAGCCCTAGCGGCACCTCGCTGTTTGCGTGTATCAACGACCCGAGCGTTACCGATCGGGGTTACTACATGCCCACAGCCGGCGACTGTGAGGACCCGGTTAGCGGCCCGTCTAACTCCGGGGATTACAACACCGAGATTAACCCCGAAACCGGCGAAGCTTACGACGCCGGTAAAGACTTTGCATTCGCACCTAGCTCTAACAGCTACCGTCAAAACGACACCTCTGACGAGCGCGAGGCTATTTTTGCGGCAATTCAGTTTCAACCGAACAACAAAACCGATATTAATATCGATTACCAGACCTCAGAGCGCATCCAGGCTGAGAAACGTCATGACTTAAACTTTGCCAACCAGAAGCGCACTACACCAGGGGTTACACCAGAAAGCTTGGTGGTAAGCGACTCTGGCGCCATCACCAACTGGAAAGGTGAAACGGCCATTGAGTCTAACAGCGAGCTTTACCGTCGCGATGAAGATTACACCGGGTACGGCATAAACGTCGCTTACGACCTCACCACCGACTTAACGATTTCAGCCGACTACTCTTTCTCTGAAACCACTCGCGTCGAAAATCAGATGCTGCTTCGCACTCAGTCTGATGATCGCGACGTTTACGGCGAGCTTACCTCGCAATATCGTCCGATGGTGCAGTGGGATCGGGACTCCGGCATTCGTCAGTATGAGATAACAGGATTCGACGTCACCGATCACTCACTCTTCTCTGATCGCTACCGCGCACGCATCGACAGTGATGTCGACCGCACCAACACCATTGAAGCCTTCCGGGCCGACTTTGACTGGCGCCTGGATGGTGTGATTACCGCTATTAAAGGTGGCGCGCGCTACTCAGAGCTAGAATACCTCGACATGGGGCCAACCGTTCGCAATGAATTTGAAGTGACCATTGGCGACTTCCCTACACTGTCAAACATCAACGAAACCTGTGCTATCGAATTCCCTGAGAGTGACTTTTTGTCGTCTGAACGCGACGGCGCCTTAATCACCATCCTTGACGATCAAGGCAACGTCACCAAAGAGGTCAACAGCTGGGCTACGTTCGACACCGCTTGCGCCGTTTCAATGCTCGCGGACTTTACCGGGGAGTCTACCGAATTCCCAGAAATGCCAGAATCGTTAGCGAGCGTCACCGATGTCACCGAAACGACGAAAGCCGCTTATATTATGGCCGACTTCGATAGCGCGTTTATGAACAAAACCATACGCGGTAATTTCGGCTTGCGCGTGGTACAAACTGACGTTGAGTCTATTGGCTATCGCACGCCCTACACGATTGAAACGTCGGACACCGGCATTTTATCGTTGGTGCCCATCGAAGGCGCGGACCTTGAGCGCGTTGAAGCCGGCGGCGATTACACAGAAGTATTGCCAAGCGTAAACCTGATTGTCGACTTGACCGATGACCTGATGTTGCGCGGTGCGGTTTATCGTGGTCTGTCTCGTCCAGAGCCCGCGGATATGAGCTATCAGCGTGGCTTTACCGTCAGCAGCGAAGAGGACATCACCACGCTGGATGAGTTAATTCAGAATGTGAGCGGTGATGGTAACCCCAACCTGCAACCACTGACCTCTTGGAGCTTCGATACCGCTATCGAGTGGTACCCAAACCAAGACACCATGCTGGCGTTTGGGCTCTACCACAAAAGCTTTCAGGGCGGCTTTGAAACCACTCGAACCACCGAGGAGTTTCTGATTGACGGGCAAGTGGTTCCGGCCGACTTTGACCTGACTGAAACCAACGACGACGCCAGCAACCTGACCGGTATCGAAATTACGGCAACGCACAATTTTTCTTATTTGCCAGGTTTCTTGAGCGGTTTTGGTGCAAAAGCAAGCTACAACTACGCCGAATCCGACTTCGAGTTTGAAGACAGCAACTACGGCGACATTACGGTTCGCGATGACGAGGGAAATATCGTTTCGCAATCGCAGGGGATTGTCGAGCCAGGCAACGTACCCGGCTTCTCGGATCACGTATTCTCGGGTCAGCTGTATTATTCGGCCGGCGATTTTGACGGCAGCTTGATCTACAAGTACCGCAGCGAATACTTCCAGCCTTACACCAGCAACGGAACCCGCTTGCGCTATGTAGGTGATACCGGAGTCTGGGAAGCTCGTATGTCTTACTACATCACCGACAATGTGCGCCTTAGCCTAGAAGGCATCAACTTATTTGACGAGCCAAAACGCCAGTATCACTACACCACAGACAACTTGGGTGAAGTGAACAGCTACGGCCCCCGTGTCTTCTTTGGTGTAAAAGCTAAGTTCCTCTAACCTACTATCCCTGCCGTCTTATGTCGGACGGCAACCATTCGGGCCCGCTTATGCGGGCCCTTTTTTTACCTCTATTTTCCCAACTTGAACGCCCACCACCACAATCTTTTCCGAAAAAACCCGTAACAACCTAGCAATAGCGATCAACACAATAACATTCTCGCTTTACGGCTCTCACAGAACACACAACGGATAAGCCGACACCAACCAACGCTGCCCCGCATCCCCATGCCGGCGGACGGATCAGCAATAAGCCAAGGCGTAAGCGTGATAATTAAAGGCCGCCCTCGTTAAACAGCCGCGCCTCTACCGCCCTGCCGCCGACAGGCTGATAGTATGATGGTAGTGGATAGCACCACGCGGGGCACGAAGAGTTAAATACGAGATCGCCATCTAGGCGCGCAGAAAAACAGCGAAGAGGTTAAATATTTTTAGGCGGAAGTAACGGGTTTAAAAAAGCGATGGAGCAGAAATGCTCCACCGCAAGCTACGACTAGTTGTGCGAATGTTCCAGAGCGTAAAACGTTACCTGGGTATAATCGTTGTCATCGCCACTGTTGTTTTGGTTGTAGGCACCGGCTTTAAAATACATATACTGGCCACCTTCGTCGTAGCCACTGCCGCTCATATCCACGGTTTTACTGACGGTAGGCTTGCCATCGCGATAGATAAACACCGTTAATGCATTGCCTTTGACATCAATTTCGTAACCGAAGGTTTCATCAAGAGCAATGCCATCGGCAGGGTTTGATGCGCTGTTAGCGCTGCTACCAAGCAACTCATAACCGATATCGTCGCCGCCATTAATCTCGTGCGCAAAATACAAAGAACCTTTATTGTTGTCAGGCAATTTTCGATAGTACAGTCGAATAGGCTCATCATCATTTGCATGAATCTGACCAACAATCACCCGGCCAATTTGGTATGCCTCCCCAGTGGTGGACACACGATTAACCGCGAGCGTCGCCCGCATATTGCCATCCACACCACCGGCGGCAGCGCGATCGGAGGCTGGCGCACTGCCGAACACCCAGTTATTGCCATTAACGCCCTGAGTATCAATACGGGTATTGCCCGCTCGCAGCATCTCCCGCAACTCAACACGGGTGTAGCTGGTATTAGTCGAGGTTTTAAAACCTGACGGATAAACCCGAAACACCATACCGCCATCAGAACCGGTAAAGAAGTAATCTGGCAGCTCATAGCCGTCATTCAAATCATTTTCTTTAATGTTGTCCGCGCGGCCATTACCGTCATCATCAATTGGGACGCTCACATACCACCGCGATAAGTCGAAATTATCCGAGGGTGGCTTGGCGGGGTCCAATTCAGCAATAGCGAGAGGTCCGCTGGGCTGCGCCGTAGGCGCATCCAGCCCGCCGCAACCATGCACTTCGACCTCGAGCAGACTGTTCCATAAATTTTCCGAGTTGCCATGGCCAATAATGCGCACATAGCGAGCATCGAGCCGATCAAAAGAATCGGTTGCAAATTCTTCAGAGCCCTGAGATTGCCCATTGGCCACCAGAGTGCTCCAGGTGTTGTTATCAGCGGATGCCTCGATATCATAAAACGAGGTACGCTCGTCGGCATTAAACCAAGCGGTTTTAACCTCGGCAATGGTCGCCTCGGTGCCCAAATCCAATAGCAATGTTTTGCCGTCACCCTGAGAAGACCAGCGGGACTCGCCATCAAGACTGCCGTCAATTGTGTTGGCCGGGCTGTGGCCGTCGTGGCTGCCATCATCACTGGCGACATTAATCACCAGAGCCTCTGTGCCGGTACACTCATCGGTGCTCGCCACCGATGAACTTGATGACGTAGACGCCGATGAGCCAGTGGAGCTTGATGAGCCAGAACAGGCTGAGCACACCGCAACGACCAACGGCAACATTACAAAAAAAGGGTTCAGTTGAGACATAGGTTTACTCCTAAAGGATCGGGCCCAGCAGATAGAGAGGGCTCCGCCCTGAAAAACTGCAGCTGCTGTACAACCGTAGCGCAGCCGTTATTGTTATTTTTACGTTTTCATAAAAAAGGACACCAAACCCCGAAAACGGGGTTTGGTGTCCGCCAGAGCCGGGAGCGAATTCCCGACTCTGTTCACTACGTCTAATCGTCAAATTAGAACTTATAGCTTGCGCCAAGAGTAACGCGGCGATCTGTGAGACCTTGGAAGCACAACAGTGCGCCTTCGTTCACGCAAGATTGCTCAATTTCAGATTCAGTGAGATTGACAGCTTCAAGTCCCACGCTGAACTGATCGGTGATGTCGTAATTGACACTCGCATTCAGCTGACCACGTGCTTCCTGCACCACTGGGAAGCCCCATGGGTAGCTTGAGGTACTACCAAAGTCATCCGAGCGGAAGGCATCGCGCCAGGTGTAACGCGCGCGAGCTGACAAACCATACTTCTCATAGTACAAAGTAAAGTTGTACGCATTTTCAGAGTTATCGAGTAACGCTGCACGCATGGTTACATCATCGGCACCCAGCGAAGAGAACACAGTAGCCGCACGGCTAGTCGCGTTATAGTACGAGTCACCACCGTCAAACTCCTGCCATGTGTAGTTAGTCACGATACCGAAGCCAGAAGCCCAGCCCAAGACATCCTCAAAACCTGCAAGGTCGTATTGGAACGCCAGCTCAATACCTTGCTGCGTGGTTTCGCCATCACCGTTAACGGTAATCGATGTTGGCACACAAACACCCGGAGACGAGCCTGCTGGACCAAACACGTTCGGATCAGCGATTGGGTTGTAGATACCACCGCCTTCACAGGGAGCGGTCAGGTCACGGTATCCTGTATCAGGATCGACCGCCGGATCTTCCTGCTGACCTACGAACAATCCAGTACGTGTTTTGTGGAAGTAACCCGCGCTAACCATGCTTGATGGTGCAAAATACCACTCCGCAGATATTTCGAAAGACTCAACCTCTTCTGGCTCCAAACCCGGGTTGCCAATAGCAGCCGCTGGGTTGGGACTAGTTTCGAACGAGAACGAGGTAGACAGGTCATCAAAGTCCGGACGACGAATGTCTTTCGACCAAGCCGCACGCAGCATAATATCGTCGGTCAAATCAGCGACCAAGTTGATACGAGGCAATATAAAGTCGTAACTACCAGTTGTTGATGTTTGCTCGACCACGCCGTCAGTCGTACGGTTGCCCACTGAATCAATGTCAGTTTCTAAGTAACGCAAACCAAAATTACCGCGGAAGATACCGGCGGCAAAGTTCGCCTGGGCGTACAGAGCATTGGTCTCTTCAGTAATATCAAAAAAAGCGTTAGTGCTTGAGGTTGGCGAACTGATAGGGTCTTGACCAATAGCCGACATCGCCGAGTTCAACGCTGCCAACACACCATCAGGATTAGAGTTTGACAATGTAGGATTAATGGTCAGGAAGTCGCGTACATACAACTCGCGGCCGTCTGCATCATTAAAATTGTCAGGGCCAGCGGTCAGAATTTCGGCGTACAAATTACCGGACGGTGACTCTGCTAACGTCCGCAAACCAACGTTCGACGCGTTATCGTTGTTCACACTTTGCGAGCTGTTAAAGCGATAACCGAAGTCGATAGTGGTGAAAATCGACATATCTAAATCATAGCTTACGTCGATACGGAAGGCGTCTTCACTGTTTTTAACCACATCGTGAGATTGGTTAACGTCGCGCAGTACGTAATTCGCCGGATCAAGCAAATCTGCCGTGCTAGGCGCGTTAGCAACATCGGCAATACCAAATGCCAAAGAGCCACCAGACAGGTCGTATTCGATTGGCGTACCATTGTCATTGTCGGTGCCCACAGCGGTATTGGGGTTGATAAAGTTCAGCGTAGTACTGAAGTCAGGGTTAATCGTATCATTGGTCGAGCTGGCCAATTCAACCTTACCCGAAAACTTACCCAACTCGAAGTTGGTACCCAAACTAAAGATCTCGCTCGAGGTTTCACGCGAACCAGTATCGGTAGACAGGCGCAAGTTCGGATCGTAACGACCATCATTTTGCGCATCAATAACACCGGTCAGAGCAGCTTGGATCGAACCTAAATTTTGCGTGCCGTTTTCGCCATCGACTGAGCCAAAATCAACGGTCTCATACGAGTCGGGCAGTGACGTACCGATGAGAGTACTTACCCCGGACGCCTGAACACGGGTACTTTCCTGAAAGCGGTCTTGCTCGTTGAGAATCGCATCAAAGTAAAAGGTGAAGGCGTCATTCGGTGCCCACTCAAAGGTACCGGCCAAGTTCGTCGTTTCGTACTGGTAGTTATCGTAATCCTGAACAAAGAACTGAATCGGCAAATAGTTGGTACCATCAGCCAAGGTATCCAGGTTATCGCGGTCCGCGCGCGGACGGAAAGCCGATACGTCCTGCTCGGTATAACTCCCGCTGAGCACTACACCAAAATCACCTGCATCGGTATTCCAGTTATTACCAAAAGAGCCAGACAGACGAGGGCTCCAACCGCCATCGTCCGACAAGCTACTTTGCTCGCCCTGCACACGCACCGCAATCAGCGGCTCGTTTAGCTCAAGAGGACGGATGGTTTTTAAGTTAATAGTGCCACCCACAGAACCTTCAACGGTTTTTGCGTCGGGGGCTTTAATAACTTGAACTTCAGAAATAATAGCGGCAGAGACGTCATCGAAGCTAATGCCGCTACGACCGGCGCCCGAGCCTACAGTAGAAACACCATTGATCTCGGTGCGGTTAGCATTGGTACCACGAATTTGGACCCCAGTACCTACACCTGCCGAGCGGGTGATTTGAATACCGGTGATGTTTTCGAGTACTTCCGCCAGGTTTTGATCTGGAAGCTTACCAATATCATCAGCTTGAATCACTTCCATTACGTTAGTCGCAGCGCGCTTTTCTTGAATAGCACTTTCAAGAGAGGCGCGGATGCCAGTTACGACCACCTCTTCTAGCATCTCAGATTCTTGGGCAACAGCGGCTTGGGCAAAAGCCAGTGTTGATGCCGTCATCATTGCACCACTGATGGCCGCAACGGCTTTGGATAGATTAAATTTATTATCGTCGCTCACTTCTCATTCTCCATAGTTATGTTTATTGGCAGAACAACCTCACTCGCCATAGAGACATTACCCAATATTCTGCATGATTGTCAACCACTTTGAATACATATAGTGGAAACCAATATGAATATAACCTGACCACCAAATAAACTACTTATTTTTCAACGACTTAAAGATATATTGCAGCGCTCCTGACGGAGCTTTACACGGATAAACAAGTAAATATTTATGCGCCAACTCAGAAAAAGATATGGTCAAAACTACCATCAAGTAAAATAATTCACCAAAAATGGTAGTCCAATATGAATACCAATAATAACGCCAAGCAATAGAACAATTGACGCGATGAAGCTCGCGGTAACGTAGATAGCAAACACAGCGTCAGTTTAGGAGAGAAGCTAAAAGGGGGAAGGCACACAATTTTGCGGAAAAAGTCTGCCCCCGTGTACACGGGGGCAGAAAAAACAACTACACAGAACAGATACGCCGTTACTCTTGCGCAACCACCGCTTCAGCGGTGTTGCCGTGGTAAGGCAAGTCGGGGTTATCGTCCAAATCTAAAGAGTCACCCACGCTGTAACCTTCGAAGTCATCTTCAAAGGCCACGGTGGTTCCATCCAGATCAGAGAAAAGCTTTATCTCATCAACATGGTAAGCGGCATTCGGAATGGTTGAGCCATTGTCGCCCAGCTTGAATATCACAGCCTCGACACCATTCATTACATCGGCAAGACTTGAAGACGCCGAGTCGAACGCTTCCGTAGTGACACTTGTGCCATTGATTGTAATGGTGACCATTGGCGGCACAGAATCGGAGGCGGCCGATGCGTCCCAGGTCATTTCCACCTCGGTCCACTGACCAGGGGTAAAGGGTACCGTTACGTCGATATCATCCTGATCGCGAATCGCAAACTTATCACCCTGAATCCGCAAGTCGACGATGGCATCGCTGGTACTGGTGCTGGTACCGTACAGGCCAATGTACGCGTCTTTAGCACTACCGTCTTCGGTAACCGCATTATCGTCTTTTAAAAAAGATACCGACAATTTACCCGCTGGAATGGTCGAATCATGTCGGTAGCGTAGCTCACCGGCGTCATCAATCATATTATCGGAAATTTTCGCTATTTTATTGCCCGCCGCACCGGGGCCGGATTCGGGGCCAGTAGGGCCGCCAGTGCCAGAAGAGGCAACATTCGCTACCGTGACTTCCGCGCTATTGCTGTGATAGATAGAGTTTTCATTGTCATCTGGATCAAGCAAGTCACCGACTTCATAGCTTTCAAAGTCATCTTCAAATGCAAGCGTCGACCCTTCTAGATCGGAGTAAACTTTCACATCATCGACGTGATAGGCCGCATGAGGAATAACAGCGCCATCATCACCAAACTTAAAGATCACAGCCTCAACACCGTCCATTACATTACTTGCAATGCCCGCCGCCGAAGAGAAAGGTTCGGTGGTGACACTTGTACCATTAATGGTAATGGTCACCAGCGGAGTTTCAGAGGCGCTCGCTGCTGAGGCATCCCAGGTCATCTCCACATCCGTCCACTCACCTGGCGTAAATGGAATCGCCACATCAATATCATCGTGACCGCGAATCACATATTGATCCGATTGAATCCGCAAATCGACAAGAGCCTGGCTTGTGCTCGTGGATGAGCCGTACAGCCCGATATAAGCGTCTTTCGCTGACCCACTTTCATCTACCGCATCGGCATCTTTCAGGAAAGATACAGTCAACTTACCTTGAGAGATCGCCTCACTAAACTTATATCTTAGCTCGCCCGCATCATCGATCATATGATCCGTAATTCGCGCCGCCTGGGTGGTGGTCACAACGGTATCCCCACCGGTAATAGTGATTTCCAGATTAGCGGTAGTGCCATCGGCAGATTGGATTTCAATGGCGTCGACAACGGAATCATCGACCCCCGACAGTGACGCGATCGTAGTATCTGAAGTGTCTAGCGAGTAAACCCAAGACCCTTCGGTATCAATAGAGAAAGTACCATACATGGTGCTTTCGTCGCTCAGAGCTTGAACGGTATCTTCACCGTCATCTTCGTCGGTAACCGATACTGTGCCCGCCAAATCATCTTCGGTACTGTTGGTCATAGTGGCGGCCAAGTTACCAAAAGTCGCCGGAGTATTCTCGGCTGGCCCCGCACTTGAGCTTGAACTTGAACTGCCGTTACCTGAGGTGTCGGGAACATCAAAAACATCATCGCCGTCACCACCACAACCCACCAAGGTTGCGGCCAGCACAGAGGCTGTTAAAAGTTTCATTTTCATAAGACTGTATCCTTATTTTAGTTAGAGATTTTATACGACAGCGCCCGTGGCTACTCCCATTTGCGATATCGCTATTTGCACGTTACACGACCGTTATTCGCGCCCCGACGATCCTCTTTAACACGCTCTACACTTATTTCAGTGTCTGCCGTGCTCGCCGTGTTATAGATTATTTCAAAGCCATCAAGAGCAACCTGTACGTTATCGAGTATCGCCACTTAGCTCGCCCTACCCCCGAGGTTATTGCCAGGGTTTCTGCTTTTGTGAGGCCAACCGCACAACCCGCTAAAGGTCGAATCAACCTACCAGGCGAATTTAAATACTCGAATACGAGATGCGCACACCAAAAGTGCCGCCAGAGTGTTACTGGCAACTGTGACAACAAACTTAAACAAGATGGTTTTACTTGGACCGATCAATATTGATACTCCCTAAATTATGTTTATTAGCAGGAAAGCTCGTTCATCTGACCAAGACATTACCGAATTGGTAACATCATTGTCAACCTATTTGGAATACAAACAGTTCAACCAAATGTAAAACGATGGACTATGGAAGTAAATTGGCTTATTAATCAGTGTGTTATCTGACCATAAAAACTTTTAAAATTTGTTAAAACACGATTGACCAGAATAGGCATACAGTGATTCTGCGCATAAAAAGCGCGCGAAACATAGCACCTGAGGATCTGCGTAAAAAATAGGACGGGATAGACCGAGGGAACGGGAAAACAGGAGAGCAGCCACTAGCGCGGGCAGTGACTGCTCAACCGTCAAAAATAGTAAGAGGTACTAATCAAGGGTAATGCTTGAGAAAGTCACCTGAGCATAGTGACCGGCTCGAGAATCCTCTTCCCACACCCCGGACCCGGCACAGCCCGCGTACCACATTCCATCCTGATCTTTGCTACTGCACTGATTGTAGGCGCCGGCCTTAAAGTAAAACCAGTCACCGCTGTAACCACGGGGGTTATCTAGCTCATCAACTTTACCGTTAGGATCGACGTTGTTTGATAGATCTACCGCATACTCAACCTTCGGCTTGCCTGCCGCCTCGAAGGTAAGCTTCATTACATTGCCGTCGACGTCAACCGTATAACTAAACGTCTCGCCGAGTGACAACCCCTGCCCGCCCGGGTCTTGGGAAGAGTCCCATACGTTACCCCACACGGGGTACGCAATATCCGTGCGGTTGGCATCGTCTTTCTCAAGGTTTCGCTCGTAGGTCCAAAAAACAGAGCCGCGGTCGTGATTAGGCCATTTTTTGTAGTAAATCTTCAGCGGCTCATTGCCGTAACCAAAACCTCTGGCCATGCTGTCATCTTTACCTGCATGAATTTGTCCTACTACCACAGAGAAAGCAGGCTTTTTATCAGGGTTTTTAGCCTCGACGGCAACGTGATTAACCGCCAGGGTGGCCGACAGGCGCCCGCCAATAGAGCCATAACGAGACGCCTTGGAGTGCGCCGCCAATGCAAAGTTATTGCCTGGCGCTTTGGTTTTTGAGCCTTGCGGGTCTATCATCTGGCGCAGCTCGCTGCGGGTATTGGTAGAGCCGGAGGTTGTTTTTGCTTTATTGGGTGCGGTAAAAACAACTCCGCCACTTTCATTAGCGTAAAAAAACCTAGGCTCTAACAGCCGACTAATGCTAGGAGGCTCTACTTCATCAATTTTACCGTCGCGATTACTGTCCATGGGCAGTGTTATTTTCCAGTGGGATAGATCCATAACCGAGCCTGGAATTCTCTTGCCGGCAAGATCTTCTGCGGTATAGGCGCTTTTTTTAGGCGGAGCCTCACACGCAGTCAAAAGCGTAAATGAAGACACTACGGCCACAACCACAACCGGCACACTGCGCATTGATTTTTTTAAGTTTATTATCATCTTTTTCTCCCACGAATGTTTAGGGTTAAAATAGTTCGCTATATTTTATGAAAACACATACCGCCGACATGCTCTTCAACGGAAAACAAATAGTTTTTTTGTTTATCTGCAATAAGCACCATGCCCGCAGCACCAGTAACCGATCGATAGGCCTTGGAAAAACCACCATCAATACATATTAGCTGACCTTTGGCGTGCCGCGGTGATTCGCCATCTTTAAGTTTTACCGGAACGTGGCCATTTACAAGAATGCTGTGTTCATCACCACTGAGCTCTTTGGCTACCGCTGCAACAAACGCGGGGGTATCGCGCGCATCAAAGTATGGATTTTTCCGCTCTTTGTGATACTGCCTATCAGCAACAAAGTAACGTTCAAAGGTTGTCATTTTCTCTCGCCCAAACAAGGGCGAGCAAGGGCCACACCACAAGTACCACGCAATATCCGACAGATACTGGCAGCTTTTTGTCTCGCGGCGCGAGTAAGATTTTCTAAGCTGAAGCTCTAACGCTTCAAACAGAGCCCGCCCTTTTAACGCGCGATCATTGACCGAAAACGCAACCGGCTGTAAATTGGCATCGACCGGAAGGCAACCATGATACATGGTGTAGCCGTCATCCGTGTGCAGCAGACTGCCATTGGCAAAAAGAAAGTTTATGTGGGCCTGCAAACGCTTAGAGCGAATAAACTGCGATTTCAAATCTTCCATCAAGCGCCACTCTTGATCGGTAAGAGAGGCGGTTGACTTTGGATTCAGCGTTGGGAAAAGTTTGTCTGTCAAATTAACCAGGCTTCCCCGCAGCTCAATGACGCCTGAGGCGAAATCAACTTTTTTCAGCATGGCCCGATGCTCGAGAGAGAAGTGTGGGTTTCTCTCAATGATTTGCTGCTCCAGTTTAAACTGCACAATGGCGATAGCTTTGTGCATTGCCAACCAAGACTTTGCAGAGCAATTATCGGTGTTTTCGCTCGGAGCGAAGTTTACACAGGGATCGCTTTTGTAACAGTCGTCGGCCAGCTCGGACAGTTGCTCCAGACAAATGCCGTAGTCCTGCGTCAAGGTGTTAACATGGCCATACTTCAAGCAAAGGCGCACAACAGTTGCGATACACTCTAACGAACCAGATGCAGCACCCATCCAGAGCACATCATGATTGCCCCACTGAATACTCACAGCGGGAAGGCTCTCTAATTGCTCCAGTATCTGCGGCGCATCAGGCCCTCTATCGTATACGTCGCCCACCACATGCAAGCGATAACGCAGTAAGGCCGTAACTGCATTGGCGATATAGCGACACAGCTGCTCACGATCCTGATCGTCCAGCAGCGCGATCGCCTCTCGGCGCTGCTCATCAAGCACACCGGTTATAGCGTACTCATCCAGAATATTTAAGAACCAGCTACAGGTGGCAAAAGCGTCCACTCCCACCGGCCAAAAACGTCGATCTTGCTTGAAGGTGAGCAGCACCTCCATCATGGACGTCAGATTTCTGAAGTGATCCGACACCTCAATGGATGAGACCTCTTCACCTAGTAAATAATGCCGCAGTGCCCCCAAGGGTGCCTCGGGGTTGCAGGACAAATAGTCACTGATTAACGCCTCGAGCACCCCAAAGCGCTGGCTGACCAGAGAGGCAAACACATCCCCTTGACCATGTAGATCTGATATAAAAACTCTGTAAGGCTGTGTTTGCATCTATCTGTCACCACCAAAATAACGAAATAGAATAGGCTAGAAAACGCTTTCGCAGTTCAGCTGGCGGCAAATGTCGGTCAGCTTCGATGAGAAACCTTCTTCAGCTTTACGCAACCAAACGCGGGGATCGTAAAACTTTTTATTCGGTACATCCGCCCCTTCAGGGTTGCCAATCTGCGCTTTAAGGTAATCTTGACGATCTTCATAAAAGGTGCGAACGCCATTCCAGTAAGCCCACTGCAGATCAGTGTCGACATTTACTTTAATAACACCATACTCAATGCCTAGGGCGATATCCTCAGCTGACGATCCGGACCCACCATGAAAAACAAAGTCTACAGGGTTATGACTCAAGCCAAACTGTTGGCTGAGGTGGTCCTGAGAGTTTCTCAATATTTCTGGACGCAACGTAACGTTACCTGGAGAGTAGACACCGTGAACAT
The DNA here is from genome assembly GCF_042847215.1 of Gilvimarinus japonicus. Taxonomy (GTDB): domain Bacteria; phylum Pseudomonadota; class Gammaproteobacteria; order Pseudomonadales; family Cellvibrionaceae; genus Gilvimarinus; species Gilvimarinus japonicus. The sequence goes on along the minus strand of NZ_AP031500.1, from coordinate 1,136,284 downwards.
TGCCAAAAGAAGCCGCGATGGTGAATTTATCACTGATTTGGCTAAGCTTTTCATAAGCATAAGCAACCTCAGAAGGCTGAGTATACAAACGTGACGAATCGATATCGGTGTTATCCACACCATCCTCTTCACCACCGGTCACACCCAGCTCAATCTCCAAGGTCATACCTATCGCACTCATCCGCTTTAAGTACTCACAGCAGGTGGCAATATTTTCCTCTAGTGGCTCCTCGGATAAATCAATCATATGTGAAGAAAATAGCGGTTTACCATGCTGCTGGTAAAACTCCTCGCCAGCGTCCAGCAACCCATCGATCCAAGGAAGCAGCTTGCGTGCAGCATGGTCTGTATGCAGCATCACGTTAGCACCATAGGTTGGAGCCATTGAATGAACGTGTAAAGCCGCCGAGACGGCACCTTTAATAGAGCCCTGATGGTTTGAGTTGGCAACTGATTTTCCGCCGTAAAACGCGGCGCCGCCGTGAGACAACTGAATAATAATAGGCGCACTTAGTTCGGCCGCTACCGCCATAACACTATTAGCGGTGCTCGAGCTCGTAATATTCACGGCTGGCAACGCCATATGCTGGGCCTTGGCATAGGCAAACGTCTTAGTAACGGCGTCACCAAGAATGACATTTTCAGGTAAGGTTAGCTTATTAATCATGGACAACTCTCTTGTGGATTGCTGGATACGCAGGCTAGATTGACTGAAAGCTGGGCATGTCACTTTCAGCAATAATGGCGCCTTTATGCTGTATCACCGTTGAGGCCAGGATATGGCCTTTTTTTGCCGCGCTTTCTTGACTCTCACCTTGTGAGCGATAGTGTAAAAAAGCAGCGTTAAACGAGTCCCCAGCCGATGTGGTATCTACCACCTCAACCCGGCGGCCAGTAACCATCGCCCGAGTTATACCGTCGTCGACACAGCAACCTTCTGCGCCCATCTTAAGCACAATCTCCCGAGCACCGCACTGGCGTATTCTGTCAATCACAGCATCTTTGTCGGCTTCACCATAGAGCATCGATTCGTCGTCTATGGTGGGTAGGGCTATGTCGCTGATAGCGTAAGCCCGACTGAACGCCTTTTGAGCAAGATCAGTGCTTTCCCATAAAACCGGACGATAGTTGCCATCAAAGACTATTTTTTTTCCATTTATCTGCAGCTCCTGCAACATAGCAAAGAGCCTGTCCTGAGACGCGGCATCAATAACCGCCAGACTGATTCCAGATAAATAAATAAAATCAAAATCAGACAGCTGCGAGGTAAGCCGTTGTTTTTTCGCATCGCTATCTAAAATATATTTGGCCGCAGCATCGTTACGCCAGTAGATAAAGTGACGCTCACCAGACTCATCGTTGCTGATGTGGTAGACACCGGGCCGCTTAGTCGAATCGATTTTCACTAAACTGGTATCGACACCGTTTTTTTCCCACTGGGCTATCATCCAGTCGCTTGCGTTATCATTACCCATCGCCGTCACAAAGCTAGACTTACTACCAAGTCTGGCCAAGTAAACTGCGGTATTCAGGGTATCGCCCCCGTAGCCGATAAGCGCAGGCACCTTAGCCAGATCCGGAGCCAAACTACCGCTGGACATCTCCAGCATGCATTCCCCAATAGCTGCAATCTTCACACACTACCTCTTTCGTAGAATAGGCCCGGTCATTCTACGGGCCAGATAAGCTAACAATTAGGAAAACAGCAAGCCGCCGTTAACATCCATATTTAACCCAGTAAGGAATGATGCCTCGTCGGACGCTAGATAGGCGACCACATCAGCCACCTCATCGGGAGAGCCTTCACGGCCCAGAGGCGTTGCGCCGGCAACATTCTTACGAGCTTCGTCTTTGGTAAAAGTGTCATGGAAGGTGGTGCTAATCATACCCGGACACAACGAATTCACTCGTATTCCACGACCACCTAACTCCTTGGCCATCGAGCGAGTAAACGTCATCACCGCACCTTTTGCTGTGGCATAAGCTGACGCACCAGGGCCACCACCATCGCGACCTGCCTGCGAAGAGAAGTTGATGATAGAGCCGCCCTCACTCATGTGTGGGGTCACGAATTTAGTCAATAAAAAAGTACTGGTTAAATTTAAGCGAACGACAAAGTCGAAGAACTCGGCATCCATTTCATCAATAGTCTTACGTGCAACCAAGCCACCCGCCACATTGACCAATATATCGATTTTCTCACCGAAAGCTTCTTGGGTTTTAGCCACAAGGTTTTGCACCTCGTCTGGGTTTCCCATATCGCCGCGAACCAAAATCGCCTCTGCACCTAGCGCCTTAACCTCGGCTAAGGTTTTCTCGGCCTGATCTTGACTGCCAAAGTAGTTGATCACCAGCTTGGCGCCTTCTTTCGCTAGCTTCAAAGAAATAGATTTACCAATGTCACGACCGCCACCGGTAATAACGCAAACACGATTTTTAAGTTTCATATAACACCCACCTAAGGATCAATTGTTGTCGCGGAGGTGAAACCTTGCCGCCAAGATAAACTGTTTTTGGTACCAAGCTGGCAGGAAAACGTCAGAAAAATAACAACTTCGCCTACTGACACAAGCCATCAACAAAGGTCAACTACTTTCCACCCACCATATCCGCGCGAATGGGGCTGAAGATATCAATCAAGATACCAGCCTCTAAACAAACCGCTCCGTGCTCTTCATTGGGTGGGACATAAAAACAGTCGCCACCTTTCAGAATCTTTTTCTCGCCATCAATCATGACTTCAAACTTACCGCGCTCGACATAGGCTACTTGTGAGTGAAAGTGGCTATGAACATAGCCCTCACTACCCTCTTCGAATGTCACACGAACCACCATAATCTGCTCGTTGTAACCCATAATGCGACGTTTCACACCGGGCGCCACATCCTCTTCCTCGATGGTATCCATCTCAATAAATTTACTAGATTCAATCAGCATCATCATCACCTGCATCTATCAAAAAAATTGGATATCGTTTGTTCGCACCACTAAAATCCACTGCGATAAAAATCAGTTTTTTTCTTTAACGACTTTAGCCTCGGTTGGACCGGAGCTCTTATCACCACCAGCCAAAACCAGAGTAAACGTTCCCGTTTCACCCATATTTACCGTTAACTCCGCACCAGATTGTGTCACTTTATAATCTAATGACTTTAAACGGCTATAAGCATTAGTGACATATTCGGCGGTACCATTGTATTCACCGTGAGGCTCGATGACGGAATACATCACAACATTGCTCGCCGTTAGGCGACGTATTGCGCCCTGATCACGACGGAGGTTGTGATTGGGGTCGTTAGCGCCAAGCTGGAAGAATAATGTTTTCGCCGAATCGTCGCTGTCAGAGTAATGCCCGTAGGTATATGAGTAGAAGCGATCACCGAGCAACCAGGTCAATCGATTTTTACTCGAGGCACTATTGCCCTGACCACGCAACAGCATATGCTGATAACCATTATCCTCGCCCATAGGCTTCCAGGTATTGAAGCTCTGGTAGTCAGATAAATTGTGATCAATTATCTGACCATTAAAGTGCAGCGGCAAATCATACTGGTGCACGGCATCGGACTGAATTGAAACCACGTCAATAACAAAAGGCTCCACTGACTCAGGCTTAATCAGAGCTTGCACCCGGGTAAAGTTGACGCCCTCGTAAGCGGTATTAATGCGACCGATACTTATATCGGCTAACTCACCGGACACAAAATCGACCTGCTCGGCTGGCTTTTTGTTCGCTTCTTTCAAATCGGCGTTGAACTGGCTTTTTTGATCAACCACCAAAGTATTGTGCGCAACACTCTGTTTCGCCCAAGTATCATTCTCTTGCAAATAATGGCCGCCGTACTTCGCCTCGACGTTAAGGTAGCGAGCGGCACCATAATCTGTGACGACCTCATTACCATTGTCGTAGAGTTGCCAGCTGAGACGATCGTAATGGCCGTGGCCCATGCCTTGGCTGGTATTCTTGGAAACCACCAAGGTGCCAGTCTCGTTATTACCTGAGCGCATCAATGCTAAGGCGCCCTGTTTACCCGAGGCTCCATCGCGATAAATTTTTGACTCGTACGGGTATGGCGCCACCGAGTTGCTGGCAATAATTTTAGACAGAGCAACCCCTCCGGCGCTAAGGCTGACGCGCTCCTGCTGCCTCGCAATATCACTTAAACTTCTGTCGGAGGTAATATCATAGGCAATAGCGAGTGCCTGCACTAACTCTTCGGTTTTAATGCCTTTGTCTTTAATCGCGTCATTAATGGGCAAAAACAGGCCGTTATAGCTCAACTCAATGACGGTATAGATCGCTTTTAGCAAAATGCCGTCGCGATATGCAAAAATAGCTTTGTCCGGGTCATTGGTTTGAATGGCTTTAGCAAACCAGACAAACGGCATCAGAGCATAACGCTGATAGTAAGGCCCTTCGGTGTAATAGCCGTCGGGAGAAAACAGCTTGTCCAACTGCTTATAAAAACCCGACTCACCGCTTAAATCCAAGCCTTTAAGCGCTTGGGCGACATAATCTTCACGCCCGGTTGCATAGCCCACCATACCAACTGCTGCAACCGCCCATGTGCCATGGTTGTGAATCTTGTCAAAAGTCTGCGGCTGCCCCTTCGACAAATAGTCCGCTACGGGAAACAACAGGTTATTTTGTATATGGCTTTTTTGCTCATCGGTAAGGGCGTCGGCCACCATATCGTATGCCTGAATGGTATAAACCAACCACACGGCCTCGTTCAGGCTCTGCCAGAAAAGCTTACCCGGTGTCTGCTCTTTTTTCTCAGGGTGTAGCCCAAGTGTCGGATACATTTTAGCGTAAGCATTTAGCATGTCGGTAACATATTTACTGTAGCGACTTTCACCGCTCAACTGAAACTGCAAGGCAGCCGCGTACATTGCTTTATAGTTTCGCTTATGCTGCTCGTGCGTATATCCACCGCCGGCGTCTTTGGGCCAAGGTACCACGATGCCCTCGGTTAACGCCGCATCAGCCAAACGTTTATTATCCTGCATGGATTGCTCCAGCAGGCCGCCAGAAGCCTGGCGCAGCGCAGTGATATCACTTTCACTGATTACCAGCGACGGCGATTCGGCAGCGGCAAGGTTCATCCCGCCAAGTAGCAAGCAGACTATGCCGCTGGTTTTAACGATAAAAGAAGGAATCTTCATAGCCATTTACTCAGAAAAATTATTGTTGTCAGCGGTGAACGTCGACTCCATACCCGGCACGATACTCTCTACCCGATACAGCGGCTTATGGTTGTAGTCGTTATCTTTAACCCGAATTACAGGACCGCCCACCGTGTGCTGAACCAAAACGGGGGCGCTGTTATCAAAGCGACTATTCTGGAGCATGGCGCGCTGCACACCGTGGAGCAAAATGCTGTTACCTTTGGCGCCAGCAGCCGGAGACTTGGTTACGGTGACCTGGTCGACATTTACATGCGGACCAAAAGTACTTTCATCGGTACCACCTCGATACACCGTCATCAAACCCCCATTAACATTACTTACTTGGCTGTTTTTCACGGTAATGTACTCAGCGTTGTACATGCCATAATCGTCTTTTTCGGAATCTAGTTTTAACACTGAGCCTGTTATATTGCTAAAGCTGGAGTCACTCACTAAGACATAATCGGCAAACGTGCTCTTGCGCAATTTGATAACGTCAAAATCTTTGTTGATATTTAAATCCGAGACCTCGACGCCCAACAGCTCAAGTGCAAAATTTTTGTTCATTGGGGCGCTATCGGAGCGAATCACAGCGTTAGCCTTATCGTCAGGGGCGCGCGCACCACTGATCGACAGATCCTGCAGGCGAACAGAGCTACCATTCATCAAATCAATAAGTGACTTACGGCCAAAGGTCAGTCGGGTTTTCCCCTGACCAGCCCCGCGTATAATCAAAGGTTTATCCAACAAAATGGTTTTTGCCACATGGTAGTCACCTTCGGCAAGCACCAGCTCAGCCGCACCCTCTAATTCACTGTAGGCTGCGGTAAGAGTGTCTGTACCTGGCTTCACCTTAACCGTTTTAGCAACAGCAAAGCGATCCGACTTCTGATACTTTGGATACCAAGAAACACCTACTTGCTCTTTAGTCACCGGTAATGGAGGCGCCGCCACATTTAAGCTGTTGGACTTTTCAAAGCCACCTGCCAACTCGTCGCCCACCGCAAAGTTAACTTTATTGCCGCTAAAATCGATGCCTTTTACACTGTCGTGCAACTCAAAAGGTGACTCTTTAGAGTCATTAACAATGGTGTTATTAACAAAACGGCTGTTTGACGGCGCAGCACTGCGCTCTTCATCGCTCCCGGCGCCAAAGATAATACGTTCGACATTGACGAGTGTGTTGCCAGTGATTAGCGCATTATCTACCTGGTGATAGCGATTAATAGGCGAGTTAGGCACACCGTTCATCACCACTAAACCGCCACCAAAGCGCGAACCGGTCAGCCCTGATAGATAATTATTTTTAATCACTTGATCGGCATTAATGACGCGAATACCACCGGTATGATCGACGCCATTACCGATAAAGGCGTTGCCTTCGACTAAGTTACCGTTACCGTGACGTAAGGTAAGTGTGCCTCTGGACTCGAAAAACACATTATTCTTAATGGTATTTTTGCCAGATTTATTGGATACAATTTCGACTTCACCGTCGCAATGGTCAAAGTAGTTATGAGCCACAGTCGTCAAAGAATCACTTAAGGAATAGTGACTAGTGCCGATCCGCAGTGTCTCGCCACCATTGGAACCCAACACCGGTCGCGGACCAAAATAGTTGTACTCAATGACATGGCGATTTTCTTGGCTGTGCTCGGTATCGAGCCGCACCGCCATGGTCACACCTTTATTGCGCTTAAAGCTAAAATGGTTGTGATCGATACGGTTATTTTTGCCGTAGACACTCAGCCAGTAATCGGTCTCATAACGATCAGGGTTGCTAAAGTCGTCGATTACCACTTCGGTTAAACGAGTATTAACGGCAATCGTTGAGTAATCCGACGGATTTTCTGGTTTATCGGTGCGAAAGGATATGACCGCATCGGAGGGTGTATAACCGTCTTTAAAAACCAATCCGCGAACCACCAAGTATTCGCCCGCCAATTTCAGGTTGGAGCGCCCACTGATAATCGCCTTACCGGGATTTGCGGCGGCCAATGTAATAGGCTTCGCTTTCGTTCCGCGACCGGTAAATACAAATTCGACATCACGCCAAACACCGTCCTGCAGCAAAATCCGATCGCCAGGCGCCAGGTCACCCACCACTTGCTGATACTCAGAAAAATCAGCAACAGGGTAATCTTTTGCCGCACACAGCGCGGGGACTAAAGACAGTAAAAACACACTAGAAAAGATCGAAATTTTATTATTCATAGCAATCACACCACAATTTCGCTCAAAAAAACGACCCGGCCTCCTATCATTAAGGAGGCCCGGCCATGGTAGAGCCACATATCGGAACCAGCGGCAACGCTGACCTCTAGCTTGGGACCGGTGCTCATATCCACTTATTTTGGTCGACACTAGGACTCATTAACGGCCCTACAAAGGCAAACAGACGCATATCGGGCGGCATCACAAACCGCAAAACTGCCACATTCACCCCTCTCGACCACTCTGACCACAGGTTATCAGCGGTACAACAATAGTGTCAACCAATTATTATTACAGAAATGGTTTACATTGAGTTCAAACTAGCTTATACCTAAAACCCACAGGATTAAGGGTGTCTCAGAACAACAAATAATTGCTGCCACCCCCAGCGGTTAGTGGTTGGCAGTAAGGTTTTTAGCGGCAATAACAACGGCTTAGCCGCCTATAAAAGCTTTTAGCCCGGAAATGTAAAGCTCACAAAGGATGGTTTACGACACAACAATAACAAAATCGTCTACCAAAACTCATTACCAATTAGCTTTAGTCGTGTTAGGATTGGTTACATAGCTATAACATAATCAAGCTGGAAGGCGGGAGACGGCCAATGAGCAAAACCAGTGGTACAAAAAACCAGCGCACATACCGCAAGGTTGCACAAAAAATTCTGCAGGCGCTGAATTCTGGTGAATTCCCGGCCGGCGCTCGCCTGCCCCCAGAACGAGAGCTATCAGAACGGTACGGCGTAAGCCGCCCAACCATCCGCGAAGCTATAATCGCCTTAGAGGTAATGGGCCTGGTAGAAGTGCGAACCGGCTCTGGGGTGTACGCACTAAAGTCGTCGCAAACAAAAAGCCTCAACCCGCGCGAATACAGCCCATTTGAGATTACTGAAGCCCGGGTGCTGGTGGAAGCAGAAGTTGCTGCCCTGGCAGCCTCTACCATGACCGAAGATGAACTGGACGAATTAGCAGCCGCTTTAGAGGAGATGGTACTGGAAAACAAAAACGGCAACTTAACCTCTGAAGTTGCCGACAAGAAATTTCACTCGGTTATTGCCGACGCGACCCAGAACCGGCCGCTTATTAGCATTATTCAACACCTTTGGGATATCCAGGCCAACCTACCCGACATAAAAAGAGCGCACCAATCGGTTTGCCGAACCGATGGCTCCAAGCGTGTAGAGGAACACCGCGACATACTTAACACTTTGCGAGCCCGCGATTGTCACGCGGCCCGTATCGCTATGCGTAATCATTTTTCGCGCTCACTTGATGCACTGCTCGAAACCACAGAGCAGCGCGCCGTCGAAGAAGTCCAGCGGCAGCTAACCGAACGGCGAGAAAGATTCTCGCTAAGCAGAATTAAATATTCACCCGAGCAATAACTAAACCTTTATCCATAAATACCGAACTCACAGTTAAACAACTTCTTAGGGAGTACAATAATGAAAGTTAAAAATTTACGATGGTGGGTGATTGCCCTGATCGCGCTAGCCACCATTATTAACTATATTGACCGCCAAACGATGAACGTGCTCTGGGCCACCAGCATGGGCGAAGAGCTATACCCAGACTTAGATGCCGATGGCCGTAAAGCGATCTACGGCACAATCTCTGGCTTCTTCATTTTGGCTTACGCTTTGGGTCAGGCCATATTCGGTAAAATTTTTGACTGGGTGGGCACCCGCATCGGCTTTGCACTTTCGATCGGGGCCTGGTCCATTGCCACCGCGCTGCACGCTTTTGGTCAAGGCGTTGTCTCCCTAAGCATTTTCCGCAGCCTACTCGGGATAGCGGAGGCCGGTAACTGGCCCGGTGCAGCCAAAGGCAATGCCGAATGGTTTCCAGCCAAAGAGCGCGCCCTGGCTCAGGGTATTTTTAACTCGGGCGCGGCCATCGGCGGCTTGGTTTCGATTCCGATTATCGCTTACTTGGCGATCCACTTCAGCTGGCAAGCGATCTTTGTCATCGTCGGCGGTCTCGGCCTGCTATGGTTAATTCCTTGGCTGGTTTTGGTAAAAGCACCACCCAAAAGCCATCCATGGATTACCGAGGCCGAGCGCGAATACATTCTGACAGGGCAAAAAACCACGCCTGCGACCGACGATAATAACGTCGAAACTGAATACGCCCCCAACACCAAAGAAATGCTGTCACGCAAACAAAGCTGGGGGGTTATCATTGCCTCTGCCGCTATTGATCCAATTTGGTGGCTGTTTGTTTTTTGGATACCCACGTATCTTGCCGAAGTGTACAACATGGACGTTAAAGGTATTGCCTTATACGGCTGGGTTCCCTATGTCGGCGCGATGTTCGGCGCTTGGTTTGGCGGCCTGCTCTCGCAAAACCGAATCAATGCCGGCTGGACAATCAACAAAACCCGCAAGTTCGTTATTACCCTTGGCTGCTTACTCATGCTGCCGTGCCTACTGGCAATGGCCAACCCCGGCGGTCCGGTTAATGCGGTATTGCTTATGGGGATTATTCTCTTCGGCTTCCAAACCACCATCAGCAGCGTACAAACACTGCCAGCTGATATGCTGAGCCAGAAGTCTGTGGGGTCATTGTCGGGTTTTGCCGGTATGGCGGCGAAGTTTTCAGCGTGGGGGCTTACTGTTTTCGTTCCTTGGCTAACTCAAGGCGGCAACTACACCCCTGCGTTTGTGATTGGCGCCTCTCTAGCGCTGATTGCTCTGGCCGCTGTTTGGATTCTAATTCCAAACGTTGAGCCGCTAAAGGCTAAAAGTAAGTCTTAGGACGTTCCGCGAGCTGATCAGGCAGCTCGCACCCCCCTAAGCCGCTCGAATCAATCATTGGCATTGGCTCGGGCGGCTTTTTTACGCCTTCGAAAAAACCTGGTAGCATTCCTAAATACTCGGTCCATTAACAACCTTTACCCCCACCCCTGACCGTCACTCAGTAGCGCACCGAGACGACCTACCCCCAAAACTGCCCCCTCAGGTGAGCAATAGGCTACATGGGCGCTCGCTTATTTTGTCGCCCACCGCACGAGTCAGCGCAGATGATAAAGGTTAATACCCGCAACAGATGCGAACAAAAAGTAAATGCTAGCGGGGTAGATGAGCAGGAAGGTGCCGTAAAAAACGCAAGTCTTTGCCAATTTGAAGCGAGAAAAGCTACAAACAAAAAAACCGCGCTTTGGCTGTTGCACCAAAGCGCGGTTTTTTAACGTATCGTCAAATTACTTTTCTAACTTGACAAAGTAATCGAAGATCTCGGGAACATTGCCATCCCCCATTCCCGCATCAAATGCAGCCTGCAAGTGCGATGAGGTGCCCTCGGCGATCGGGGCTTTAGTATTCAGATCTTTGACCATCTCCAGAAAATACCCCAGATCTTTATTAGCATTAGCGATTGAAAAACCTAAATCGCTTACACCGTCTACGGCGTACTTTTTGCAAAACTGCATAAAAGGAGAGCTCGACGGCCCGGTCGACATAATGTCGAATAATTGCTGGCGATCAACCCCTGCCCGGTCGGCAACTGCAAACGCTTGCGACATGGCACACACCGTCGTCATACCCATAAAGTTATTGATCAACTTAGTGGTATGACCTGCGCCAAGCGCACCCAGGTAGAACACATTCTCTCCCTGCATCTCTAGCACAGGCTTGACCTTCTCGAAGGTTGCTTTGTCGCCAGAGGCCATAATATTAAGCAAGCCATCTTTTGCATGCGCCGGTGTGCGACCCAAGGGTGCATCGACCATACCCGCACCCTTTTTGGCCAAATCTGCGCCAATTTTACGAGTGGACGCCGGGATCGAGGTGCCAAAATCAACCACCACAGCGCCCTCTTTAATGCCGGCTAGAATGCCGTCATCGGCATACATCAGCTTCTCAACCACGTCAGAGGTGGTAAGACAAAGCATGATGATGTCACTGGCTTGCGCCAACTCTTTAGCTGACTTAGCCTCTTTCGCACCTCGAGCCAGAACAGCATCTACGGCGTCTTTGTTTAAGTCCATTACAATTGGCTCAAAACCTTTCTTTTGCAGGTTTTCAACCATGTTACCGCCCATAAGGCCCAAGCCAATAAATCCAACGACAGGTTTAGCCATGTCTGACTCCTTAAATGTATTTTTCAAACTCGATGTAATAGGTAGAACACTTAGCTCTCACAGAAATTAAGGTGACTGTGAGCAGCCATTGCTAACGAATTCCGGCCTTTAACTACTTGGCGTCTTTCGAAAAAATCCGTCACAAAGTGATTCGTTGTTGTCACTGCTCGAAGCAAAGGAAAAGAAAATCATGACCGAGAAAGCCAAGTTCTTATTATTCATATCGCCCACACCACTGTTGCGCTCAAAAAAACAGGCCGAGCCTTACTCGCAAGAAAGGCTCGACCCAAGGAGAGCCACACACTAGAGAACAACTAACACGTCGACCTCTAGCTTTGATCAGCGTGAAATGACCCGCCGAACCTAACGACGCTTAACAGCGTCAACACCAACCGGTGTCCTAAGCTAAATTCAGCCATCATCTTCGACCGCACGCTTAGACTACCAACAGCGCACCCAATATGTCAACCAATTATTATTACCGGATTGTTTTTCATTAGTCCACGGTAATGCCGATTCGGCAAGACAACAACAAAATGGGTCGCTACTCGGGCCGAAGCTTGCAGCCACTGGGCTTTTGATCACGCGCCGACGCGAGCAACGGCAACCCCTGCCGAGCCCACAAAAATTGGCACTCCTAGACATCGCAAGGAGTGCGAGCTGAATCATAGCAACCAGAGTGTATTACCAATAAAAAGGCGAGAATGCGACCACAGGGCGCCAACGATACCGGTAGCCAGCCAACCAGGCGCCACCTTCAACGCCGCCCCCAAACACAGCGCAGCCGCACCTGGCCTTGCGAGTTAAACGGCTCAAAGAGGTTGTGACGCGCGCCATGAGATGCAGAGCTTCAAGAGCCGTTGATAAGCGTGCTCCGTAAGTGGGACTTATAAGAGTGAACCGATAAGAGGCTATCGGCAGCCGTTTATGCAGGAAATAACCTGTAAGCACATTGCCGCGCCCACCACCCTAAACAGCAGGCACATTTATAACACTAGGCGACGTGCCCTTATTTGGCTTTCGCTATCAAGCTATTAAGGCCTAGTAGTATTTTTTTAGCGGTTGGCGGCGGGTTGCTTGTCATCTCTAAATAGGCCTCGTGCATGCCCGCCACAAAACTATCGGATGGCGGACGGCCGGAAAAGTCATCTAAGCTGGGAGTAAACGGCAGCCCGACGATCTCACACATCGCTTTTTCTAGGCCCTGTGGCCTAGCCTCGACCATCTCGAACTCGTATTGTTCTTGCTCTGACCGACCACAAGGCGTGTACCAAAAGCCGAAGTCGTCCAAACCCCGGCGACGATCTCCCGCTAGGCAATAATGTGATAACTCGTGCAACAAGCTTCTTGGGTAGTTGCTCCTAAAGTGAACTTCTGCCGGAGCCCCATCCTTAGGGGCCACATAAACAGGCTCCTCTGCCCCGCCAATAAAGCTCACCTCCGGGAGTATTTCTTTCAACACCCCAATCAGCGCTCTACAGGCGTCATCATCACTTGCAAACAAACTCATTTCAATATCTCTATTGCCCTTGCCTCACGGGGCGCGGCTGGCTCAGGTTGCAGGTTAACGATTTACAGCGCATCAGTTGCCGCGCTTATGGTGATGGGAATACTCCGAGTACTGCCCCAACGCACGAAATAACCCTCAACAGCCGGCGCTCCTGCGGCACTTTACCCAGTCAAACATTCAGGCCAAATGTCGTTAATTTCGTCAACTCGCCGTCAAAATCGTCACGGCGTGGTGGGACGAATTTCGTTCAACGCGGCGGTCTCAACCGCCAGGGCATTAATTTTTGTCAGGCAGGTATTGTGCTAAAGCAGATAAGCATATACCTTATGTAGTGATGGCCCTGTTATTGCGGGTATCGGTTCGCAATAGCGTGTAATCGTACCCTTATGTATTTCTCAACCAGAGCCTCGTCCGGTCCCCGGCCTCATCTAGGAGGTGTGTATTATGAAGACCCCCGTCAAAAACGACAACTCAGATAACGTTGTTGATTTCTTTTCTGGCAAATCCTTCAGCGAACTCCACGATCAGCGTTTTATACGCCTGTCGGCCGAGCTCGACGGACTGGAAATGCTCTACTCCAACGAAAGTAACCCAGACAAGCTCTTTAGTTTAAAGATTTTATGTTGGGGCCTTAGGGCCAACGGTGATGTCGTGGGGCTAGTCCCCTGGCTGAATGACATTGTCGCTTGTACCGATGTCTTTGACCCGTTAAACGGTCAGTGGGAAGGCTATTACGATGCCGGTATCGACGAAGTCTTTTTTGATGCCCCGATGCACAAAATCATCGAGTTGGAAACAGCGGCTGAATACTACGAGCTAGAGTGCGAAAACGACGACGATGTGGTCCAAGAGCTGCCGGACACCATCGGCACGCACGCGGTATTGGCCAACCCTGCTAATCATCAGCTAACACTGGTGGAGGTAGTAAGCTGGCGGCTACTGCACGACGGCAGTATCTACGGCATGCTTACCGATGCCGACAAGGTTAGTAGCACCCCGGTGCTCCCCGGTGATGAATGCTTATACTCAGCGCAACAGCACGATGAGTTTCGCTACTTTTTTCAACACCAAATTGCCAACAAGATCAAAGCCGAAGACCCAGAAGCACTCGCGGCCATCTCGATGCTCGTCGAAGAAACCCCATAAACCAAACTTTTGTAATCTATCGCTCGGCCAAACGGATGGTGTAATAATAAACACCGTCCGTTTCTTTATCTGCGACTAACTCGTGACCTAAAAACAAACAGAACTTAGGAATGTCACGCGTCGTCGATGGATCTGTCGCCTGCACCTCAATAACATCACCCACCGCCATTTTTTTTACCGCCTGATGCAGCATCATGACGGGCTCTGGACACAGCAAGCCTTTGGTGTCCAAAATATTATCAACTTTCTCATTCATAGCGTCATATCATCTTAAAACCGCCAAGCAACGGCCTGAGCGGTTGCTAAACTTAATGTTAGTCACGTGCGGCGGCGGCATCGCTTTTGCCATCGCACCAAGGCATGCAACACCGTGCTTTTGCCAGTGACTTTTGTACATAGTATCAGATGCCACCCCGGAAAAGCCTGCCACGCAGGCTTAGCCTATGATTCCTAAGCGTCAGATGGCGCGGGAGCTTGTTGTTATGGCACATTTGTACGGCTGCGAGCCAGGTTCCAACGGTTTCACGCCCGCCTCACAGCAAATGTTTAGCTGCCAAAACTTACTGCTTACACAGGACTTACTGCGCGATACCGAGCCCGCGCTGGCCCAGCAAGTTTGTAAACTACTGCAGCAAACAAACCAACAGGGCAGTTACCACCAAAGTATTGATCGTCGTCAGATAGGTTTCTACCCCCTAATCAACGAGCTGGGCGCCCAATCGATTACCCGTATTATTGCCAACCTTACCGCAATGGGTACGCTGTGGCTGGAGCAATCACCGCCCCAGCGTCACAGCGCCAGACCGCTTAAACAGCTACTGGACGAATGGATAGCGCTTGGCGATTGGTTGGTTCACACGGCAGCAGTCCATTAATTTTTGCGTTACAATAAAATAAAGGCGCCAAACGGAGGCGCCAACCAAGAGCTGAAAAGCCGCGCAAAAAAGGTAAACCATGATTTACGTTTTAGTCGAAAGACACATCGCCGACACAATGGAAAGCACTTACGATGTGGCCGCCCAGATGGCACTCGAGGCAGCCCACCGTGCACCTGGGTTTATTTCTGGCGAAACATTGAGCGATATGCAACGCGGCAACCACCGCTACTTGCTCTCGAAGTGGCGCTCGTTACACGACTGGAAACAGTGGTATTACAGCGATGAGCGGCACGAGGCCATGAACCAGCTCAACCCAACTTTATCCGACTTTGAAAAAATTACCCTGCTAGAGCGCTAGCGTTTTAGCAAGCGGATGTGCCCGGTAACCTCTTCACGGTCGTGGTACAACTGCTTAAACGCAATATCCGCGTTAATCCCAGCGGCCGCCATCGTATCGGCTAGCCGCTCGGTCAGTTTCGTTACCTCTGCGTAACGCTGCTTCATCGGTAGCTTTAAGTTGAACACCGCCTCGCGAAACAGGCGCCGCTCGGCCCAGCGGCCTATTAAGCTGGCCGTACGTGCCGGTTTATCGGCTATATCGCACACAAGCCAATCCACCGCTTTTTTCGGCTCGTAGACAAAACCGTCCATTTCATGGTGCGTCACCTGCCCGGTCTCCATCAGCGACTGCGCCATCGGCCCGTTATCGACTGCATCGACAAACATACCTCGATTCACCAATTGCCACGTCCAGCCACCTGGCGCGGCACCAAGATCGACCCCACGCATACCACCGGCCAGGCGTTCATCCCATTCATTCGCTGGGATAAAATGGTGCCAGGCTTCCTCTAACTTTAAGGTCGCCCGACTCGGTGCGGCCGAGGGCTGGCGCAACCGTCGGATGCCCATGGCCACGCTAGCACTGTTGTTAACGGGCGCCACTCCCACAACGGCGCTGGTGCCCGACAAAAACAACACGTGTAAGCGCCACTTTGCCGAAGGCGCTAAGCGCTGATGGCGCTTAAGCGCCTGAATAAACGGCTTACTAAACTTACGCGCCAACGCCGTGAGCGACTTGCCATCGTTAGTGTCGGTGGTTTCGGGCCATAGATCGCAGGCCACCGGCAATGCTTGCGCCTGCGCCAGCAGCGGTGTTAACCGGTCATTGACTGGCAGCTCCTGCAAGATCCCTTCCCCGACAAACCACTGGCGCGCAAATATTAAGCGTTTAAACTCGAGCCGCTTAACTAGCTGCTCTGCACCATCGGGCTCGTGGGTGACGTAGATTACCAACGCACTTGCAGGCTCCGTTTTGCTAAAACCATAAATGCCGTAGGCTGCGGCCAAATCGTTTATTTCGGCCACACATTCTTTCTCAAAGCCGCTGCGACAGTGCAAATAAAGGTGATTCACGTTAGGCTCCTAACGGCTGTACTCACAATAAAATCCGCCGCCGCTCGTGCGGCCGTGGCTATGTGCTGCTCCTGCGAGTAACCCGAGCGAACCCGGGGTTTAAAATCGTGATCACCGTCTTCCAACCATTGCAGCGCGATATTCTCGGGCAACGCATAACCCGTCACCTCTTGGCGGTCGCCAAGTTTGTCTAGCGTGCCCTGGATGATCAACGTCTCACAAGGTAGGTGTTGCAAGGTATCAACCCGTAATTTATCGGGCTTAGCAGGAGGATGAAAAGGATAACCAAAACAAATCACGCCAGGCACATTGCTATCTGCTGCTAACACCGCCGCCATCCTTCCTCCCAGTGATTTACCGCCAATAAACACCGGCCCGTTAAACTCCTGCTTAGCCATAGCTAATGCCGCATGCCAGGCTTGGATAAGCTCGGATTGACGGTTAGGTGGGCGCTTTTTACCGTTCAGGCGCCGCTCGACCATATAGGGAAACTCAAAGCGGCCGACATTAATACCCAGCTCACACAGCAGCTCACTTAAGCGCTGTAAAAAGCCAC
Source organism: Gilvimarinus japonicus (assembly GCF_042847215.1). GTDB lineage: Bacteria > Pseudomonadota > Gammaproteobacteria > Pseudomonadales > Cellvibrionaceae > Gilvimarinus > Gilvimarinus japonicus. The sequence goes on along the minus strand of NZ_AP031500.1, from coordinate 1,119,318 downwards.
TATCCATCGGCGCGCCAGCGCCGTGCGCCAAAACAAGGGCTGGCGCATCGTCTCGCGCCCGATCAATCAATAACGCCACCGGCTAGATTCCTGGAGGCAGTTGATCCGCCGACACCAGCGAGGTGGTTTCGATTGCAGGGTCAAACACAATCACCACGGTACCGCGCTCTAGCTGGCCACGCACCTGACTCACTTTAGTGGTAAGCGGCACGTCTTGCTCGCCGTATTCAGTACCCTCGCGGGTGACAAATTCTTCAATCAGCGCATCGAGGGTTTCGGGCGCTAGCTGCTGATGGGGAATAATCATGTTTGCCTGTGTTATCTTAGGGGTGCGTTTTGCTGAGTGGCGGCTTACGCCTAGCGGCGCCGTATATCATAATCGAGTCATGACAATAAAAGGACATCACGTGAACCAGCATCTTGTACTCACTGTTATCAGCGCAGACCGCCCCGGGGTTGTGCAATTGTTGGCCAAAACCATTCACGCCCATCAGGGCAGCTGGCTAGAGAGCCGGATGGCCCACTTGGCCGGTAAGTTTGCCGGCATTCTACAGGTCGCGGTGCCCGATGAAAATCACTCTGCATTGCTTGCCAGCTTAAAAGCACTGTCAAACGATGGGCTGCACATCGTGGCCGAGCTCGCCGACAAAGAAACCGACAGTAGCGATCATCACTTTGCGTTTAGCGTGGTAGGCCCAGATCGCACCGGCATTGTGGTCGAAATTGCCGAGGCCTTTGCCGAGCGCGGCATCAGTGTGGAGGAGCTAGAAACCGATTGCTCCAGTATGCCTTGGTCGGGCGACCCGATGTTTGAGGCTACGGGGTTTATCCGCGTACCCGCCGATGTGGACATGGATGATTTATACGATCAGCTTGATGTAATCGCCGACGAGCTTGCGGTGGATGTTCGTATTGAGCAACCGGAGGCGCCCGAACTTAAGCATTAACTCTGACTTACGCTTTACATACTTCCGCCCTGCAGGCTACGCGATCAAACCATTCAACCCGTAGCCAACGCCGTAGGCCAGTAGCGCGGCGGCGCCGCCCATTAGCAGCGTCTCGAGCGCTGCCACCCAACGCGAACTGCCCACCTGAGCGCCTTTGGCGGCGCCAACCAAGACAAAACTGACACCCGTTAGCAAACAGCTGTATAGGTAGGGCTGGGCAATAACACCGGCGCTCATTGCGTTAACCAAAAACGGCAACAGCGGCAATGCCCCCAAACTAATAAATGCCACAAAAGTCACTGCGGCAGCTTTATAGGCACTTGGCGACTCCAGTGTTAAACCGTGCTCGTCTTGCAGCATAGTGTCCACCCACAGCCGTTCATCGCCGGTTATGGTATCGACAATAGACTCAAGTGCCGCCCCCTCGAAACCTTTTGCTAAAAAGATCTGCCGCACTTCCTCACGCTCACCTTCAGGGTAAAGCGCAATTTCCCGCATCTCTTGTCGCCGGGTTTTGTCACGGAGTTGGTTTTCGGCGCGCACACCCAAATAATTGCTCACCGCCATACTAAAACCATCGGCCAACAGATTGGCAAGCCCAAGTACAATCACCACCGTCGCCGACAAGCCAGCGCCGGCAACGCCGGCCACAATCGCAAAGGTAGTAATAGCGCCATCGATGGCGCCGTAAATAAAATCGCGCAGGTAGTTTTGTGAGGGCCCTTGGGCCAGCCTCTTAGCGATTCGCGCCGGGGCGTGGCGAGCCATTAACAGCTCGCGCTCGGCGGGGGTAATGGGTGACGACATAAGCAAAAACCTTGCAGCCAAAGCAGCTATGGCTGTGAACTTAACGCAGCATCGCCTTCAGCTCGGGGATACACGAGCCACAGTTAGTACCGCATTTGATGGCTTCACCCAGCGCCTCGACGCTACCGCATCCATTGCTAATGGATTTGCGGATCGTATTCTCGCCGACCTGAAAACACGAGCAGACAATCGTGCCCTCGTCTTCAACGCCCGCACCGGGTATCCCTGCCAGTATAGCAAAGCGCCCCGCGGCATCGATGGTTTGCCCTAGCTGTTGCTCCAGCCAGCGCATTTCAGGCGCGCTTTTTTTATCGGTTGCGGCGCTAAATACCACCGCGAGCTTGCCATTTATAAAGCCCGCCGTACGGAAAAACTGATGGTCGGAGTCTTCCACTGTGACCCAATCGGTAATCGCCAAAAACTGTGAGTGCGCCCAATCCCGCCAAGAGGGCAGCCGCTTGCCATCGGCCACGCGAAACTTGTAACCGTCATCTAGAGTGATTTTGGCCCAGTATTCACAGTCAGGACTAATATCATCAGCGCAAATCAAAAAGCCATTCCACGCCTGACGAAAGGGTTTAATCATTACCGGCGAGTGTTTAAATTCTGGCTGGCCACACAGCGGATCGACGATTGGGTTTACCAAAGCATCAGCACAGCTAGACGAGGCGTATTTGCCATTCCAATGCATAGGCACAAATACCTCGCCCACGCGCTGCGACTCGGTCGGTTTAACGCGACCGTAATACACGCTACCGCGATTTTTAAGTACAGCCAAATCACCCGCGCACAAACCAAAGCGCGCAATATCATCGGGGTGAACATCAATATAAGGTTCGTCCACATGGCCCAGTAACTTAGCGGCAGTACCGGTGCGCGACATGGTATGCCACTGATCACGAATACGGCCGGTGTTCATAATCACCTGATTGGGCAGCGCCGCTTTTTCCGGTAACCGGGCGGTTACCGGCACTAATCGCGCGCGGCGATCGGCTGTAAAAAACTGCCCGTCGGCAAATAGTCGCTTGGTACCCTTGGGGGCGTCGGCGGTAACCGGCCATTGAATGGGCGATAGGTTTTGATAATCTTGCTCGCTAATATTCGCCAACGCGGCGATATTAAACCCGCGCAGGGCCGCTGAATCAGTATTATCTAACGCCGATAACGCCGCGTGCTCGCGAAAGATCTCGACCGGATGCCGATAGTTAAAATGCTTGGCAAAACCTAATGTGGCGGCAAAGCGGGCAATAATTTGCCAGTCGTGTAGTGCCTCACCGGGAGGCTGCAAAAAGCCTTGCTGCAACGAGATACAGCGCTCCGAGTTAGTCACGGTACCGTGCTTTTCACTCCAGGTAGAGGCAGGCAGCACCACATCGGCCAACTTGGCCGTGTCGGTATTACCAATACAATCGCTCACCACCACTAAATCGCATTTTTTCAGCGCTTCGCGCACTTTGCCGGCATCGGGCATAGTCACTGCAGGGTTAGTGGCCATAACCCACACGGCTTTAATCTTGCCGTCATGGATAGCATCAAACATATCCACCGCTTTTAGCCCCTCGCGGCGAGCCATATTCGGCGCCTGCCAAAAGCGCTCTACCCGCTCGATACTTTCAGGGTTGTCGTAGCCCATGTGCGCGGCAAGTTGATTGGCCAAACCGCCCACTTCACGGCCGCCCATAGCGTTGGGCTGGCCGGTAATCGAGAACGGCGTGGCGCCCGGCTTGCCGATTTTACCAGTAGCCAAATGGCAATTAATAAGTGCGTTGCCTTTATCGACACCCGAGGAAGACTGATTAACCCCTTGCGAAAATACCGTCACAACTTTGTCGTGCTCGGCAAACAAACGGTAAACCCGCTCGACATCTTTGGGGTTCACTTCGCAAAAATCGGCGGCTGCCGTAGGGGTTGGCACTTGCTGGCTGGCCGCAGCTAAGGTTTCGTCAAACCCGTTACAGTGCGCGGCAACATAGGCGTGATCGACATGGTTATGCTGCTGCAGGTACTGTAATAACCCATTAAAAAAGAACGCGTCGGAGCCGGGTTTAATCGGCAGATGCACATCGGCAATTTCGCACGTGGCCGTGCGGCGCGGGTCAAGCACCACGATTTGCATCTCGGGGCGCAGCTCTTTGGCCCGAGCAATACGTTGGTACACCACTGGGTGCGCGTAAGCGGTATTCGAACCCACCAAGATCAGTACATCAGTTTGCTCTAAATCTTCATAGCAACCCGGCACCGCATCGGAGCCAAAGGCTCGCTTATGGGCCACCACCGCCGAGGCCATACATAGGCGCGAATTAGTATCGATATTAGCAGTACCGATAAAGCCTTTCATTAACTTATTGGCAATATAATAGTCTTCGGTTAACAGTTGGCCCGACAAATAAAACGCCACCGAATCTGGGCCGTGCTCGGCGATAATATCTTGAAATTTTTCGGCAGCAAAACCCAGCGCAGCATCCCAATCGGCGGGTTTGCCGTGTAGCATCGGTGTTAGCAAACGGTCAGGCGATGCCTGCGTTTCATGCAAAGACGAGCCTTTGACACACAAGCGTCCCAGATTTGCCGGATGCTCTTGGTTGCCTTTAACCGCCACGACTCGATTGTCTTTCACCTCAGCGCTAACACCGCAGCCAACACCGCAGTAACAACATGTGGTGTTTACCGTCGCGCTCGGCGCAATAGTGCTATCGGTCGTAATAATGTGTGCTGTAGAAGTCATAAGGTTTAGGCTGCTACCGGTTGGTTAGGCGCGGCGGCATAAAACGCGCGACCCATTAGTAAAAACGGCGCAATGTCAGAAACATCGCGTTGATCCTGTAACATGGCAAAATAATCGGGTCCATCGCGGGTATCGCCAAACAAAACCACACCGACGATCCGGTTATCTTTTAGTAGGATTTTTCGGTAGACGCCGTTTGCCGCATCTTCATAGAGCAACTCACGGTGCGCATCGGTAGTGATAAAATCACCGGCCGAGAACAACTGCACACCGGAAACTTTTAGCTTGGTGGGTACTGGCGAGTTTACAAACCGTGTTGTCTTAGCAAAACACAAACGATCGGACAGCACCGCGCAGTGCTGCCAAATAGGCTCAACCAAACCAAAGGTGGCTCCCTCAAACTCAGTGCATTCGCCAATAGCGCTAATATGTGGGTCAGAGGTTGCCATGCACGCGTCAACCTCAATGCCACGCTTACCAACCAAGCCCGCCTCTAGCCCTAGTTCGACGTTCGGGGTAATACCGGTGGCAATCACGGCAAGTTTGCAGCTTAGTGATTTACCGCTTTTTAACTGAGCACCTTCAACTTGATCCGTACCGGTAAAACACACCACCTCGTCCGACAAAATAAAGTGAATGTTTTTACTTTCCATCACCTGCTGCAATAAAAGCGCGGCGGCTGGGTCTAACTGACGATTAAGCAACCAGCCCGAGCGGTGCAGAAGCATTACCCGCAACCCATTTAGCGCCAAGCCATAGGCAGCCTCCAACCCCAGTAGACCACCGCCGATCACCAGGGCATCGGTATCAGCGGATTTGTCGCACTCAAGCGCGCTGTGCGCAGACGCCATAATACGGTCAACGTCTTGCAAGGTGCGAAACGCATAAATATTGTCTACATCCTGATTTTTGGCCGGAATACGCGCCGGACGCGAACCCACCGCCAACACTAAATGATCGTAGCGATAGCTCTTGCCGGTGCTGGTCACAACGCACTGCGCTTGCCTATCGATGCGGGCAATGCGCACCCCACCTAAAAACTCAATACCCTGTTCGCGATACCAGTGCGCGGGCTTACCGATAATATCGGATGCACTCGTCTCTCCGGCCAGCACCGGCGATAACATAATGCGGTTGTAACTGCCCTCGGGCTCGTCGCCGATCACAGTAATCGAGAACTGGCCCGGCGCACGCTTATGCACATCGTCCAAAAAACGGCCCGTGGCCATGCCATTACCAACAATTACTAATCTGGGTTTATCGCCTGTCTGCATCGTTTACCTAACCCTGTGAGGTTGCCGCAACAGGCGCACCACTAAAGCTCACCTGCTTGCACACCACCAAACACCATTTGAGTGCAAAGCTGCGTAACCATGCACCCGCATGACGCAACAACCCACTCTATTTAAAGGAATTTTCTGGTTAACTAGGTAAAGAGCAAAAGGCAGGCCAACGAGTATCGGGGGAATAATAAGCGGCGCACCGCCACAGGTTCTATCGCGGTGCAGGGCTGTACCGCTGACTGAAAAGCCCCGGAGGGGGCCTTGATGGAGTTATTCTAAAACTTCGCGCCAGTAGATAATGCGATCGTGGCCGCGGTAAGAGCCAAATTGGTAGCGGCCGGTCACTATATCGTCCTTAGTGTCTTCATCATCGTCCCAATTGTACTGCAACCACGGTTTACTAGTGAGGTTGATTTTCTCGCAAAATTGGCCAGCAACTCCGGACGGAGTAAAGCTATGTTCAGCATCACCTCCAATCAAGCTAACAACATTGGATTCGTAGTCGCCGTACACACCTGTGGAATTGCCCACCGGTGTATTTAAGCTAACGGCGATACTCGTGCCAGAGTCATCACAAGCGGTATTCTCGTGATAGGTAATATCGTCACCCCAAATACCTGTGCAGCTATCATTAGTGTTGGTAACCCAACGACTCCCGTTGTAATACTGAGCTCTCATATCAACAGGCAGTTTAAGCGCTTCAGGCCCATAAGCATCTCGCAAGCTTAGGCGGCCATACAATAACCGAAGCGGCTCCCCGAGAGCGGCCGCCGTGCAGGGTGGCGTTTCAGGCGCATTACAGTCACCTAGGTTTGGGGGATCTACATCCAAAGCCGTAACGTACATTGGCGGCGAGTCCAGAATATCTATCTGACGCATTAGAGGCCGATCATCGGGCATATTAGTCAGCTTCAGCGCAAGCTGCAGCTCGTACAATGGCGCTTCCGGAACACTGTCTCGCTTAAACATCACGTTACTTTGCGCCACGGTGCGTTTTCCCTCCACCCAATCACCGGCATCTGACACCAGCCGATCGTAAATGCACTCGTCGTCTTCCCGCAAACATTTACCAGCCTGCTCGTACTGGAGCTGAACACCGGCGGTATCGTACTCCCGCAATGTATCATAATTACTGACGATTCCACCGCTGACACTTTGCGCTTGCAACTCAAAGTTAAGAGTAATTGCCGGCTCGTCCATATAAGAAAATACTGAACAGCTATCCTCCACAGTAGAGGTCAACACATACCGCTCAGGGTAAAAGCGTCCAACCGTTTCACTGGAGGTTGGCGCGACAATATCGCCCGCGCTTAAGTATTTATTACCATTGAGTCGCGGCTCAATGGTAAAGCTACCCACCTCACTCCAGCGCAGTGAGATATTGTTAAACTGGCCACTATTGCCGCTCACTTTGGTGAAGGCACCCGTGCCACTTAAAGTACCTTTCGAACCGCCTGAAGGGTATTGCAGCGTTAAATCTGCCTCGTCTAGCACCGGCTTCTGCGGCGTAGATTCATTACCAAAGTTTGGGGTGACATTGCCCAAGCTATTGCGTGCTTCTACCGTCACAGAAAAAGCCTCGCCGGCCGCCACAAAACCCTCGCCTGTCGATTGCGTTTTGGGGTTTGCGGTTGCATCTGCTCGGCTTACGTCGCTAACTGCCAAGGTGTACGGCTTAACCACAAAAGAATTACTCGCGCCTGTCACCGTAATCGCAGGGTTATTACCATCCTCCGGCAACGTTAGCGTGCCATGCAAACGCACTTCCCCAACATCCGTGTACATAAGGGGGATAGCGGCAAACCCGTCTGCAGCAAAACCTAGGTTAACGGCCGTCAAATTGCCACTTGCGCCCTGTGCGTTAGCACCAACGCTCACTCCAGCAAGAGTAAGCGCTTGCCCAGCAACGCAATTGCTGGGGTTTACACACTCAAAACCCAAAGCGACATCAAGGGAGCGATTTTGTACCCGCGTAACACAAGCGCCGGAATCATCATCCGTTTGCACCACTCGCAACACTGGGTTCGGGTCGGCAGTGCCAGCAACTTGGTTGGCAACAGGCTCCAGCCCTTGGCTTTGGTAAAACTTTAAACCGACATCAGAAAATTCGATATCAGGGTCTGCCGCGGCAGATTCGCTGGCTAATCCATCGTAAACATTAATGTTCAAAGTGGCCGGCTGATCTTGTCGTAAATAACGTATAATTTGCGATTCAGTGCCGTTAAAAATATAAACTTCTCCCTCCGGCCAAACGCCGGTTGCCGGAGAGGTGCCTAAACTTAAGTTCGTACCGGCTTGTGGTGCAACCGGCGTACCTGTGCTATCAAACGCTGTGATTGTAATAGGCTCAGCCTCACAAGTCAGGCCGCGCCCAGCATGAGCAATTTCATAATAAGCGACCTGATCGGTGCCACAGTAATAAAGGCCCGAGGTTAAACTGGGAGCGTCAGCACCCGCGGGAATAGGCACATAATTGCTAGATGACGGGGTACGCCAACGCAGGCGAATTTCGGCCAAACCGCCATTTTCGTAAAATTCCATTCGCACCGGATAGACACCGCCGGCCTCGAGATTAACCGCATTACTGGTGTCAGTGGTTACGGCATGATCATTCCAACGATTAATCACCAATTGGTTGTCGACCCACAATCTAACCCCATCATCCGATGCAGTCTGAAATCGATAAGCGCCCGTCTCTGTGGCTCGAATAGAGCCATTCCACCTCACCGAGAATTGATCTTGTGTAACACCGTTAACGCCTGGCGGGCCATCCGTCCAATTAAAGTCGATAGGGGCATCAACACGGCGCCCGGCCAATGCGCCAGAAAAATCGCGAGTATTGTAATAGTCCCCCAACAGCCCCCCCCGAGGCTCACCATCATCAGTCGGGCAAACTTCACCGGGGCACGGATGAGTTCTATTTCTTAACTCACTTACCTCGGTATCAGTGAGCACACCGCTATACAAGTACACCTCATCAAGCTGGCCGGCAAAATCCACTGGCGTGCCACCGGTATCTTCGATGCGCCCCAACCGATTGTAAGCGGTGCCAATGATTCCGGTCGGGCCTGCACCACTTGAATCCAATGCGCCGTCGATATAAATTTTGTAATCACCAGACGCGGCGTTACGCGTTAGCGCTACATGTCGCCAAGTGCCATTATTAATCGATAAGTTGGACTTCGTGTTATAAGTGTTACCAACTGATAGGCCAATTCGCCCCGAGCTATCTAACCAGCCCCAAAAGATATCATCAGAACCGCCCGCCACTTCAACGCCAGTAATACCGGGCGCACGCCAGCCGACGTCATCCCCTGTCTGGGTGGTTTTAATCCAAAACGCCAAACTTGCGCTATCGTTTAGCGTGTTAGATAAACCCGCCACGGTGACGTAGTCACCATTGCCATCTAAAGTGCCGTAGCGACAAGTGCCCGGGTCACCGGCAACAGCAGGGTTATCCTGTAATGTGCTGGCATCGCCAGAGGCCGTTCCGTGACGATTATTAACACTAGAATCTAATACCTCACCGGCATTGCCTTGCCAACTAAACTCATCAAAACGCCAGTTTGCCTGAAGTACGGCGGGCGGGTTTATTTGTCCGCAGAAAGGCGCAAAGTCAACACTATTTAACACACCACCGGCAAAGTTAACGCGATGCTCTTGGCCAATCGTTAACTGCGCCCCCGACATAGCACCCGTTAATTGCCCCTGATAATTATTAGTTTGCACACTACCAACGGCATAAACAAATGCGGGAATATTTAAACGAGTTTGCAGGCTCACGTTTCCCGTGGCGTATATCAGCAAATCACCCGCTGAAAAATTTGCAAAGCTCGCTGCAAAATTAATCGTAACATTGCCTTTAACAAACAACCGAACAGTGCCCGAGCCACCTTGCCTTCTGACAACAACATCGTTAGCCAGCGATAAATTTCCATCAACCCAGTAACTACCCGGCGCTAAGTTAAGGGTAGCTCTGTCCCTAGCCACAAAAGTCTTTGTGTAGTAAGTACCGTTGTTGGTAGTAAAAGTAAATTGCGATTGGTTCTCTAAGGTGACATTGCCATAGTCGCCTTCAGCTCGTGATGCACTCCCTTGATAGCCCACAGATATAGCGCCATTACTGGCGGTGCCTGTTATAAAGGTTACTGGCGCTGGCGCTGCGGGATTACCACTTATCGTGCACGTCCCACCGCCACAACTTGGCTGGCCCGGCGGATTTTGCACACTTAAATTAGGAGAGTCGATAATGTTACTACCACCGGTAACCAGCGCTTGATAACCCGCCCCAATTTGTCCGCCACTGGTGTTAGTTTGCCAACCATTGGTAAATACAGCAGCGCAAGACACGCTCCACGCCGGTGACGACAATGCGAACAAAAACAAGGTACACAAAAACACATAAACTGAACGACGAGAGGCAGCCATGTTTATTCCTCCTCGCCCAAGTAGGCATCAACCCGCACCGTGCGCTCAGCCGTTATGCTAGTCCCACAAGTACCTACACTATCAATTACGTACACGCTACCCGTATCATTAGGGCTCGGCGGGCTCAAAATGAAACTGCAACTCACCCGAGCCGAACACTGCCGTAAGCCTAATACAGAATAGTTTAACGTCAGATTTAAGGCATCGCACTGGGCATTTACAGCATCACGATCGGCACCCGTAAATATTTGACCCACTCCCGCTTGGGCGCCACTTTCGGCGGCGTATAGTGCCTGAGTGCTAATCAGCTCTTGGACAGTGGAGTTACTTGACTGGATGGTAGAACGCCACAGAGCAATGGCGGCAACACTCATGACCACTAAAATAAAAACAGCCACCGGCAATAAAAAACCGCGTTGGCGATTTTTACTGATGACGAGTGTAAACACTTTAGCCTTAAGGGACATTACGCACCGCCACTTGCTGCGTCATTATTACCGACTCACCACCCGCAGAAAAAGGTATTGAAAAAGTCACCAACGAGCGGTTTGTGTGTGTCTCGAACCCTAAGTCGAATATTTTGACGTCGTCCAATTTTTCGACGTCGTCAACACTCGCAATAATTGAGTGGGCTTCATTTAACGATAAAGTCTCTGCATCCCAAGCAATATTTTTTAAATACACTAACTTGTCAGTGCTTATGCAAAAAGCGCTTGGCTTGCTCACCAAAAAGTAGCGCTTGGCGTTGGAGTTTCTCAGCCATTGATGCTGGCTGTAGCTAACGGCTGTGGCCTCTATAGTGCCCACATTGGCCCGCGCAGTGGCTGCGGCACCATAAATTTCGTCCTTACTTAAAGCGGCAATCACTAGAGATTCTGCCCCGCTCTCGGTTAATGGCTGACCGGTTTGCCAGTTTATAGTGTCGGTTAAGTCGGCCACAGCCAATGGGCTAAGGCTACCCGCGCCTAACAGGTCATTATAAAATCCACTGTGCACAATAGGCACAAACTCTAAACAGCTACCACCGTTTCTCGTGCGTATGCTATAGGGTAAAGCGCCACGCAACTCGCGAGACATTCGCTCTAACGCTTGACGACCGGTGTTTACTATCCGTGCACGCTTTTGCGTGGTGTCGTAAGATTCGGCGCTACTGACAATAAACTGTGTACCAATTACCGCCAGTATGCCCACAATCACAATAACGGTGATCAGCTCGATAAGGGTAAAACCTTTTGCCACCGGTGAGTGTCGCATTAAAAGTTCACCCGGTAACCGGCTAACGTTAGTGATTCGCCATCGGTGGTGGTAACGGTTACCTGTATTAATTTAGCCGGCAAGCCATTTAAGCTGGTCAACTCTACCGCTACAGCGCGGCTATAAAATGCTGAGCTTGAGTCTGGCCAATCTGTAACATCATGGTAATCGTCCACATCGTCATAATCGGTTTCGGTGGTATTGTTGCAAGGTAATGCACCCGCTGAATCACAGGCAGGTACGCCACCGGAGGGAGTGTTCTCGTCGTATCGCAGCGCCATAACCGCATCCAAACGCGCCTGAGCGTACTGCAACATTTTTAAGCGTTTAACTGGGTCCGCGCTGTTAACCACCGAAAACTGATACACCCCAAGTAATCCGCCAAGAACGACGGAGATGACAACGATAAAAACAATCAATTCGATCAGCGAGACACCGCGACTAACGCGACGGTTAAGAGAGTGAAATAGCGGGGAGTTAATACGCATAGCCGCTGGGCTCAACGGTTACCACCGCCGAGGTGCCTCCCTTTTGTACCGTTAACTGAGCAGTTGCGGCTAAGTTGGTGATTTGACCGAGCTTATTGTAAGTGTAGCTTTGGCTTGGGGACACGCTGACACCATTAACAAACATTAATGGGTAGGCATCTTTGTGTAGCCTTATTGAACTGCCAGCCTGTTGCACATCAACCCCACCGGCGCTTACCGCCAACGTAATATCCGACTGCGCCATAGCTTTTTGTTGGGCAAAAAATAAAGCCGCGACGAGATCGTCGCGGCTTGTTTGTACAGAGGCAATGTCGCTATCGGTAAAACGCGAGCTAACCGTTATCCCGATCACGCCAAGGATAACGATAATGGCGATCAGCTCAATTAATGTAAAGCCACGTCCTCGATTAAGCATATATCGCAATTATTCATTAAGGGTTAGGGGCAGTGGCATAGCCCACGAACTCAGCAGATTTAGTGGAATCATTCTCGCTTGTCACAGTACATGTTGCTGGCGTACCTGCGGTAATATCTAGGTCGGTAATCGTGTACTTATCGGTATCCAATTCCGGCTCAAGTAACTTACTACCCACATCCGTACAATTCTCGATAGTCGCCACAGCCGTTGTCACAGTGAGGCCAGCGTCTTCCGCAATATTATTAGCGTGATTCAGTGCTGAAGCACTAGCCAATGCTCCGGCGATACCTTCAACAGCAGCCTCTTCAGCCGCATCTGATAAATCCACAAAACGTGGCACCGCGACAGCCGCCAAAATGCCCAAAATAACAATAACCGCAATCAGCTCGATCAGGGTAAAACCACTTTGTTGGTTTTTCATAGTGTCTCTCCAGTTATGCTAACCGGCTTTGCGCCGGTTGTTTAAAGTTAGTTCGCTTCGCCGCTTCCCACGCCAAGCGCACCAAAAGTATTTGAGTCGTCCCTGTAACGGTTGTGGGCCGCCAATATCTTGGCGATACAGCCACTTACTTATAACAGCATACAAGTTTCACGCCAATCACTTTAACCGCTTGATTTGCCGAGCGGTAGCAGCCAAACCTTAGACGGTGTCGGCTAATTTGCAAACACCTGAGTCACGCCCCCATCACGAGCGCTATACTCATAGTATAGAGCCTTACTGGCGCCTGCGCCGTAGAAGCGACAACCCCCTTCGGTATCGGGCTTGGCACTAATGTTAGTGCCGCTCCCTGAATTTACTGTGGCAGACTCTGGCGCAATAATCAACGAAAATAGCAACCTTTCGCAGCGCTTAGGACCACCGAGCGCCCCTGCGCCAGGGGCTACTGGGTGGGCGTCTAGGGGCCAGCCGCGTTTATTAACCCGGTAGACAAAGCCATCTAGCTCAACCGTATCGGCAGGCTTTGCTTTTAGCTGCCAAAAGGCTCGGACCACTGTGGCGGCTTGGGCAAAATTACGCGCCTGCAACTGTAGTGTAAAGCGCTGGGACTCCGCCGCTAGGCGCTGATAATAGCCAAGGGCCAGCGCTAGCAGTACGCCAAACACGATGCTAACCCACAAAAACTCATAGCGGGTTAGGCCTCGCTGCCGGTTACGGCCTCCATACATCATCATTTTTGGATGTTGTACATCTCCCACATGGGGAGGAAGATGCCGAGCGCCAGTACCAAAACAAAACCGGCCATAATCACAATCAGTAATGGCTCAATTTTATCTGACAGTTTTTTCACATCGTAATCGACTTCACGCTCATAGAAACCCGCCACCTCCGCCAATAAAGTGTCAACTTGACCACTCTCTTCACCTACGGCGATCATCTGCAATACCAAAGGTGTGAACATGCCGCTCATTAAATGAGTTTGATACAAGCTCTCTCCGCGCTCAACACCACTGCGAATACCATTAATTTTTTCAGCCAAATAAGCGTTATCGATGACTTTGGCACACAAGTCCAGCGCCGTGGTTAACGGCATACCGGCATCCAACATTAGCGCAAACGAGCGAGAGTAACGCGCCATAGACGCTCGCTCGATCACGTCGCCAATAATAGGCAAGCTTAGCTTTTTTCTGCCCCATAACTTGGCCCCGGCCGGGGTTTTAACATAGCGCCATACAGCGATAGATACAGCGATAATTGCTACTAACATAAGTGGCCAATAGGCGACAAAAAAATCCGAGACGCCAATGAGTATGCGTGTGGGCAACGGCAGCTGCGCACCAAATTTACTAAACATTCCGGCAAAAGCGGGAATCACTTTAATGTTGATAATCGCCATAGCCAGCACCAACGCGATAATAACGAATGTCGGGTAGCGCAAAGCCTGACGAATATTTCGCGAGGTGAGCAAGTCACGCTCCATGTACTCGGCCAACTGCATAAAGGTTAGATCGAGCCGACCACTGTTCTCGCCCACGGATACCAGCGAGATAAACAGCGGACTAAACACTTTAGGGTGAGCGCGCATTGCCACGGAAAGCTCCAGGCCGGTTTCTAACCGATCGGCAATGTCATTAAGGGTGGCTTGCAATGTGTAGTGCTTAAGCGATGCCGCCAGCGAGCGAATGCCCTTAACTAATGGAATACCAGCTTTGGTAATGGTGTACATTTGCCGGCAAAACACAATTAAATCGGGCAGCTTTACTTTGCTCTGTTGATTGAGTACCCCGAGCCATTGCAGCGGATCTTTTTTGGCGTGGTACTCGGCAATATGCGTTGGCGTTACGCCCCGCCCTGCGAGCGTACCCGCCGCCAACTCGGGCGAACCCGCTTCCAGCTGGCCGCTTACCGCCCGGCCTTTACCGTCTCGGCCATTGTATTCAAATACCGGCATGATCTTGCTCGCTTGCGTCGGCAGCACCCGCCGCTACACCGGCCAGGGCGCTTCCCGGGGCCTCGTCATCCACTTGCGCGCTGATGCGCATAACCTCTTCAAGGGTGGTCACGCCTTTTATGGCATAGCCAAACGCGGCCTCGCTTAGGGGCGCAAACCGCGCACTGTTGCTGGCGGCCCGGCCAAACGCGCTAATATCATTGATGCGCAGTGCCTCGGCCATCGCCGAGTTAATCTCGAGCATCTCAAACACCCCTATGCGACCACGGTAACCGGTGTTGTGGCAATGCGGACAGCCGGTGCCCACTTTAAACTGTACTCCCGTCGCATCGCACCGCGCACTCAGCGAGGCAATCAGTTGTCGCTCGTTAGCGTCGGGCTGGTAGTCCTGTGTGCAGCTGCTGCAAATTTTGCGCACCAAGCGTTGTGCAACAATGGCTTTTAGCGCCGTCGCGACCAAATAACCATCGGCGCCTATATCAATTAACCGCATAGCCGAGGTGATTGCATCATTGGTGTGCAGCGTCGACAGCACCATGTGGCCCGTCATAGAGGCGCGCAAAGCGATCTCGGCCGACTCGGCATCGCGAATCTCGCCCACCAGCAAAATGTCCGGGTCTTGCCGCAATGCCGCGCGCAGTACGCTATTAAAGGTTAAACCTATACGCTCGTGTAATTGCACTTGGTTGATGCGCGGCAGGCGGTACTCCACCGGATCTTCTACGGTGATAATTTTACTCTCGGGTTGATTAAGCTCGGACAAAGCGCCGTAAAGCGTAGTGGTTTTACCAGAGCCGGTCGGCCCGGTGACCAACACCAAACCGTGCGGGCGGGTAATAATATGGCGAAAGCGCGCCATCATCTCCGGCGGCATCCCTACTTTATCGAGAGGCAGTACACCGTCGGTATGGTCAAGCAAGCGCATTACCACCGATTCGCCAAACTGCACCGGCATGGTCGACAAACGCACGTCGATGTTGCGCCCGGATACTTTCAGGTTAAAACGGCCGTCTTGCGGAATACGTTTTTCCGATATATCCAAACCCGACATCAACTTTAAACGCACCACCAGCGCCGAGGCGATGCGTTTTTCGTTCATTACCTGCTCTAGTAGCACGCCGTCAATTCGGTTGCGAATACGCAACACGGTTTCATCCGGTTCGATGTGCACGTCCGATGCGCGCGCATTAATGGCCTCTTCAAAGATCTTTTGCAGCAGCTTAACCACTGGCGCATCCGAGTCGCCCACCGCATCGGCGACATCGGCCAAGTCCATCGCGCTCTCTTGCAGCTCATCGTCCAGCTCACCCGCTAGGGAGGCGATCTCGCTAGCTCGGGTGTAGACTAAATCTAACACATCCAGTAAATCAGCCTCGCGCAGCACCGCGGGTTTTAACGGCTTGTCGACTTGCGCCTGAATATCGTCTAAACCAAATATATCGGTTGGGTCAGCCATCCCCAGTAGCAGGCCGTCGGCGTCTTCGCGCAGCAACATTACCCGGTAGCGCCGCGCCGTCATTTCGGGCAGACGCCGAACCAACTCGGGATCAAATCGAAACTGCTTTAAATCGATAAACGGAATTTCCAGCTGATCGGAGAGCAGCGTTAGCAGCTCGGTCTCATCGACAAAGCCTAGCTCAATAAGTGTGTGGCCCAATTTTCGGCCTGTTAATTTTTGCTCTTGTAGCGCATGCTCAAGCTGGGCTTGGCTGATCATTTGTTGACTGACCAGCAGATCACCTAAGCGAATTTTTTTAGGGGCAGTTGGGCTCATAACAGCTCTCACATAGCAATTTGAATCAGGCGTTGATCGGCAAACTTAACGATCACGGCGGTGGCGTCGCTCGCCTCCCGGGCGCGACGATAAGCGACACTGGCGGGTTGGTAACGCTGCTGCTGATCGAGTGCTAACGCCAATCCCAACCAATAGCGCGCCCGCGGGCCAAACACCTCTAGCAAGCGACGGTAATGACTTTCGGCCGCACTATAGTTGCCGGTATTTTGATACAGTGACGCGGTAAGCGCACGGTACGCTTCATCGCTCTCAGCGCTGGCGTAACCTTGCTCGAGTATTTGCAGTGCTTTTGTTAACTCACCACGGTGCTCGTACAAGCGCGCTTGCAGGTAATGCTTATCGCGCGCGCTAAGCGTGGGCACTATTAAATTTTCAGCGGCGGTAAATTCTGAAGCGCGCAACAGCAAAGACTGTAAATAGCGCCGTGATTGCGGTGCACTAAAGCTCTCTGTGCTCGCCTCGGCGATAAACGCGCTAAGTAATTGCTGCGCGCGTCCCGGCTGCGAGCGGCTCACTAACCGCTCAGCATCGCGCTGGGTTTGTCGGTCGCGGGTCGCCCAGCTCGTGCTCACCCCGGTGTCCTGCCCCGCCATTTCTGTATCGGTAGACTCAGCGGCAACGCTATCATGCACTGGGTTATTTTCACTGGCCGGCCGCACTGGCGGGGCAAGTGACTTCGCCGGCTTGGCGGGCGCATTGTTAGCAACCACGGGGGCACTTGCGGCACCTTCGACTTGAAGCTCGCCAAGCAGTGCCTGTGCTGTCGCATTATCGGGACTTACCGCCAGCGCTCGATCCAACAGCTCGAGTGCCCGGGCGTAATCGCCACGGTTCTGCGCGCGTCGGGCACGCTCTAAGTAACGCGCGGCAATTTGTTCGATGCCCGCGCGCGCTTCGCGGTTATCGGGATCGAGCTGTAGTGCTTTTTGATAGTACCAATAAGCACTGGCGTCAATTGGTGTCGTGAGTTGTCCTGCCACCAATGCAGCTTGTGCCAAACGCAAGCTTTGGCTCAGCTCTGTAAGCTGCCCTGAGGCCACACTCGACGGCGCTGTTCGCGCTGTTGCCGCGTGCTCCTCGCGGCCCAGCGAGGGCGTAGCGACAAGGCTCATATCAAGGGCTGGCTCAGGCTGCGCGGCTAAGACCGTTTTTTCGGGCGCGCGCTCGGCCAATAACGACTTGGCGGACAAATACCAATAGCCCAAAACCGCCAGTAGCGACACAGCAAAAAAACCGAGTAACACAAGTCGCCACGCCCCTCGCGACGGCCGGCGGCTTAGCCCACTGGGCAAATGATCGCTGTTGTGCGACGGTTGAGGCTGTCGCGCATCCAAATCGCGCAGCATATCGTTAACCAAGCTCACTACTGCAAACCCCAGTAAACAACGCCAGTCAGCAATAAGGCGGCTCCCGCGCCCACCATTAGCCACAACCATACACGGCGTGCGGCGCGGCGTCCCGCCGGTCGCGACTCTGAAGTGTCGAGCACCGCACGCGCCATATGCGCGCGCGCCACCTGTCGTGCACCTTCGCCATAGGCGGCCATTAACGCTTTATGGCTCACAACGTTCAGTAGACGCGGTACACCACCAGAGGCTTTAGCAAGCAATCGCACCGCGGCTCGGGTAAACAACGGCGCGCCGGTGTATCCCGCCACGGCTAACCTAGAGTCAACATAGGCAGCGACATTTGCCGACGGAATCGCCTGAAGGTACTCGGCAAAAACAATTCGCTGTTTAAGTTGGCGTAAGTCGGCCCGCTCAAGCATCTCGTCTAACTCGGGCTGGCCTAAAAGTACCACCTGCAGTAATTTGCGTTTGCGGGTTTCGAGATTGGTTAATAGGCGCAGAGCTTCAAGCGTCTCGCGTGGCATAGCCTGCGCTTCATCGACAATCAACACCACTTGGCGTTTCGCAAGTGCCAGCTCGATCAAACGCTGGTTAATGTCCGCCAATAGTTTATGGGCGGGTTTGTCCTCGGTTTCGACACCAATCTCTTCGGCCAAAAACCACTTTAGCTCGTCGGGGCTTAAATACGGATTGGGAATATAAGCGGTGAGGTATTGCGCGTCTAAGGCATCCAGCAACTTACGGCTAAGCAACGTTTTACCGGTGCCCACTTCGCCGACCACTTTAACAAAGCCCTCGGCGTGACGCAGTGCCAATAAAATAGTGCCCAATACCTCGCGGTGGCTTTTGTGGTTAAAATAAAACTCGGTGTCCGGCGTGAGTGAAAACGGCTGCTCACGCAGACCAAAGTGCTGTCGGTACACGCACGGTGCTCCTGTTATTGATCGCTATTTATGGTGTCTCGAGGTTGCCTTCAAACATTTTTCGGTAGTCTTCGCCCAATTTACCAATCCCTTGCACAGATTGTTCGATCTGCGCATTCCACGCATCGTCATTAACGACAATAGGGCGCAGCAAAATCACAAGTTCGGTTTTTTCGGTCAGCCGGCTGGTGGTACGAAACATCGAGCCAAAAAATGGGATATCTCCCAGCCCCGGGTTTTTACCATCTTCGTTCACTTTAGTTTCTTGCATCAGACCGCCCAAGACAATCACTTGGCCCGACTGCGCCCGAACGATGCTATCGGATTCACGCACGCCGCGATTGGCCAACGGCAGCGAGAAGTCTTCATCGCCAATAGTAAAGTTTTTAAGCTGATCTTTCACATCACTCACCACCGGGTGTATATGCAGAATGACACTGTCGTCTTCTGATATTTGTGGCGTTACGTCCAGCGAGATGCCACTAAAAAACGGCGACAACTCGATGTTAGGGGTACTGGTCACAGCCGATGCATTGGCTGTGGTGTTACTCGAAATACCGGTAATAAAGTATTCATCGGCGCCGACCCGAATCACCGCTTTTTGATTGTTTACGGTGGATATTCGCGGGCTGGATAACACCTGCACATTGCCTTGCGTTTGCAGCAACGACACCAGCTCACTGATATCTGGCACGCCGAGTACCGAGGTGAACATTTGCGACGAGGTCTCCACCACACCGTCGACAAAGTTTTGTTGCCCCTCAAAACCGCCGGGTACAAAATCGGTAAACGATACCGTATCGTTGGTATTATGATCGCGCCCAGCTTGATAACCATAATTTAACTGGCCGTTTATTTGGCTCCAGTCAATACCCGTGTTGTAACCCTCGCTTAGGCGAACCTCTAGAATTTTTGTCTCTAAAATCACTTGGCGTTTAACACTTAACTCAGAGCGATCTAGAAACTCCCGCACCGCATTGAGCTCGTGGGGCAACGCTTTGACTACCAACATGCCTGCCTGCGGCGACACCATCACCATACGGTCGTCGCTCTCCCCGCCCACGATGGCCGACACTGCCGCTTTAATAGACACCCAAAAGTCTGTGCGGTTAAGGGTTTGAATCCTCGAGCCCGGCGTTAGCGCGGTAGAGTTATTGCCCGACTCGGACGACAACATACTCAGTAAGTTAGCGGTGTCACCCTGACTCGTACTTTGGTTGCCCGCACTGCCACCAACCTGACCACCTTGTGATTCACCCCGACCAATCATCACGCTGGTGTCCGACACACCCACCCGCTGAACATCCAAGTAATTTAAATGGAAGACTTCGGTGCGCAAATGATTGGGGTAAATGGTATAAATGCCGCCACGCTGCTTGTACTCGTAGCCATAAATATCGCGCGCGATTTCCAACACCTCATCCACACTCACACCGTGTAAATTAAGCGATATGGTGCCCGTTACCTCGGGATGCACGACAATATTCGTGTCGGTGCCATCAACTAAACTTAAAAAGAACGCGCGGGCCGGCACCTCGCTGACCTCCACATCAAAACGTTCAACGTCAGCGCGGGCATTAGCGTCGGGGGCAACCGACAACTCGGCACTGACCTGCTCGGGCACCTCCACCGGCGCAGGCTGGGCTGCTTTGGCGACATTCGCCATTTCGGTTTCAATACTCAGTGTGCGCTCCTGTGGCTGGGTGCAACCGCTTAACCAAACCAATACGCCCAGTGCGCTGGCACTCATTAGAGTGGGAAAACGCCAATTCATTGCTTCACCTCGACACAAGTGCTGCTTCGGCAGCCCTGTTTTTGTATATTATGTTTTGGTATACCGTCAGCTCGCAGATCAACACTGCTTTTAACATTGTTGATACGGCTGGAAAGCTCTAAACGGCGGCGCTGTTGCCCATCGCTAATCACTACGGCGCCCGGTTCGATCTGTTGCACAACCCACCGCTCGGCGCTTGGCACTGCCTCCCCCTCGCGTACGGTAAAACCATTAATGACGGCAATTTTGCGGCTGGCACTCATCAGTACCGAGTGCAAAGCCAATGTATCAACGCTTCCGTTAAGCTGACTCACTAAAGGCCGCGTCGGGTCGCGCAGCGGCGTTTGCGCCGACGCGACCTGGACCAACAGCAAACTCACGAGAAATAACGGCCACTTACACACCCAGCAAGCCCTCCTCGGCGCTCAAGCTAAACACGCGTATTTGCACTTCTGCCTCGGGGTAGCTCTGTACCTCGTAACGCAGTGACTGCCAGTAAAACTTCCACTGCTTGGCTTCGAGTTTGTCGAGTAGCTCCAACACCTCAAAATAACGCCCGCGCACCGTTAACACCACGCCATGTTGATAGACATTAATGCTAGCATCGGCTAGCTCATCCATATCGGCTTCGGCGGCGGACGCCAAACTAATGGGCGCAACCGGTAAGGTCTGCATCGACATCAACGATAGCGCGCTGCTCTCGGCTAACATCTCTTGCAGCACTAACGCTAACTGATCGGCATTGACGAGCGCCGAACTTGAGCGCGACAGCTGCTCATCGGTGCGAATCAGCTCGCGCTGTGCCCGGCTCAGCTCGCCCGCTAACGCCTCTGCGGTGCCGCCGCCGGCCTTTGAGAACTGCTCGATCTGAGCGGAAATTTTTTGCTGCTCGGCAGATATCTCGGCAATGCGCTGATTGGTTGCTTCGCGCACTTGGCTGGCGCCATTAAACCAAAGCAAAAACCAGAAGCCATAAAGCACCAGCACCGCAGCCAATAGAACAATCACCCGTTCACGCAGTGATAAGTTATCGATATAGGCGTTAATTGACTCAAGGCTCTTCATTTTTGGCCTCCTTGAGTGTTGGTGCCGTCACAGAAAAAGGAAACCCGGCACCTTCATTTTGCTCCAGATTCAGTACGCCAAATGTACTGCGAGCAAAAGCGCCCGTGCTATGCAGCAGCGCAAGGTATCGTGGTACAGCTTTGGGCTCGGAAGTTTTGCCGTGCAACTCAACCTGGGCGCCGCCGGCAAGTAGTGTAAACGCCTCTAGACTCACAGACGGCTGAGACTGCGCCGCAAGAGCGCGCAGTTGCCCCGAAAACCCAGTCGTGTTGCCCATATCCTGTGTTTCGATCAACTCAAGCGCTCGCTTACGCTGAGTGATCTCATCGCGAGTTTCGGCCAGTTGCGCCCGCAATGCATCTGCGTTGAGCGCTTTTTGGCTATCCAGCAGTTGCATCAAGGCTATCTGGGCATCATCTGTACGCTGTCTTAACTCGGCCTGCTCACGTATTAAGTGCGCCGTTTGCGAGTGATACCACAACGAGTACAACAACAATAACACCAGTGTTAACCCTAGCGCCCATAGCATATGGGCCGCACGCAACGCAGAGCGGTCAGGTTGAAACTCGGCGGTATAAAAGTTAACGACTTGCATTAGCGCCCCCCGCCTTCGGCCAAAGCCGCGCCAATGGCCCGTAAACACAGAGGTAGCGTGTGCTGCTCGATATCATCGGCGATGCTTAACCCCTGCCCTAGGGGCAAAAGCTCGACCCGCGCGGAGAGCCCGTCTTTAAGGGCAGGCGTGATTTTATCCTCAGTAATGTTTTCACCACACAAATAGATGTGCGACGGCGGGACCTGACGCATCTGCCGCTCAAAGTAATCGAGCGAGCGCTGTAATTCCAATACCAACGCCTCGGCAGGCAAGTCATCCAGCAAACCGCCGTTAAAGTCTAATTTGAAATTGCGCGCCAGATACAGCTCACTATCGCGAATCAATAACAAGGTTCCCCCACCGGGAATAAGATGGACTAAGCCGATCGCCCGGGAGGTGTCCAAACAAGCTGTTGCCAGTTGGCCCAACGCCAACTCGGGGATGTCAATACTTTGCAGCGCTACGCCACTTTCTTGGGCCAGCGCGACTTGATCGGCCACGGCGGTACGCTTGGCAACGGCCGCATACGCCAGCCGGGTGCCGCCACGGGTGCAGGATTCGGGCAGTAAAAATGCCTGTACGATGGCGTCCGCGACCGAGAAACTAACCAGATCTTTGACCCGCCAGCGCAGCGCCTCGCTCAGCTCCTCAAGCGGGACGTCCGGTGCATCGCCCAACAATAGCTGATACCCCGCTGTTGGCATTACCAGTTTACAGGGGCGCGCCCGCCCGCCCAGCTTGGCAAGCCGTTCTCGCAAGGCAACAGCAGGAGTATCGGAGCCGGGAATAAATTCAGCGGCGAGCAAGCGGGGCAGTTGGCCGGCAATACGCTCAAGCAACGCCAAAGCGACACCTTCCGAGGTAAATTCTACCCCTAATGTTTCGTACTTGCGTGACTTAGCACGAATCAACTTCAAGCCAATGTTCTCCAAACCTTATTTTATGAGACACCACACTATGCCAGCGTGGCGCGTATTTCTCTATAGGCTAATAACAGTATTCTTTATCAAGCCCGTTTATAATCATAGCCTGTTATTAACCCTTATTTTGACTATAGCCTTTTGGAACTGGATTGCGCCATGCTCAATATCGTTTTATTTGAACCAGAAATCCCCCCCAATACCGGCAACATCATCCGTTTGGCGGCCAATACCGGCTGTCAGCTGCACTTAATAGAGCCTCTAGGCTTTGTTTTAGACGACAAACGTCTACGCCGCGCCGGGCTTGATTATGGCGAGTGGAAGGACCTCGTCACCTATAGTAACTGGGATGACTTTTTGGCTAAAGCACAACCTACGCGAGTGTACGCCCTTAGCACCAAGGGAACCCAGTGTCACAGTGAAGCACGCTTTGAGCAAGGCGACTATTTATTATTTGGCCCAGAAACCCGTGGCTTGCCCGCCAGCATTCGCGAATCATTACCCCCAGAGCAGGTGTTACGCATCCCCATGCGCGAAGGCAGCCGCAGTATGAACCTGTCTAACGCGGTTTCGGTCATGGTGTACGAAGCCTGGCGCCAACTGGATTACCGCTAAACACTGCCCCCAGCGGCGCGATTTAAAAGCGCCCGCTAACCCCGTACAATAAACGCCTTTTGTCAGTACAGGTAAACGCTATGACACGTGTGCAAATATTAGTCGGCACCGAAATGGGCACCGCCGAAGCCGTCGCCGGCGACCTTAAAGATCGCCTCGAGAGTAAAGGCATCGTTACCATCGTCAATCCGCTGCCCGAGATTGAAGACCTACTCGACAACCCCGATGACACCTTGCTAATTTGCACCGCCAACACCGGCGCCGGAGATTTGCCAGGCAATATACAGCCATTGTATTTAGCCTTAATGCGCGATAATCCCAACATCGCCGGGCGCCGTTACGGCGTGATTAATTTAGGTGACAGTAGCTACACCACCTTCGGTGAAGCTGGTCGCGCTATCGACCACGCCATGAGCGAGCTAGGCGCTACGCGCATCGGCGAGCCGTTAGTGCTCGACGCCATAAGCGGCGACGATCCGTCCGAGCTGGCGCTTGAGTGGATCGAGAACTGGGCTGCGCAACTATGAGCCAAACGCCAATGAGCCAAGCCGCCAGCAGCCGAGCGCCTATCGGTCTGTTCTACGGCAGCTCTACTTGTTACACCGAAATCGTGGCCGAAAAGATTCGCGCGCAACTGGGTGATGGCATGGTCGACGTTTTTAACATCGCCGACACGCCCATTATCGAGGCCGAATTTTACCCCCGTGTCATTCTCGGCATTCCCACTTGGGATTACGGCGAGCTACAAGAAGATTGGGACGAGATTTGGGACGAAATCGATCAGGTGAATTGGCAGGGGAAAAAAGTTGCTCACTTTGGTTTAGGGGACCAAATCGGGTACCCCGAATGGTTTTTGGATGCGCTGGGTTACCTGCACGCCAAAGTCGCTAAGCTCGGCGCCGAGCCTTGTGGCTACTGGCCCGTCACTGGTTATGAGTTTGAAGCCTCGAAAGCATTAATAGCCAACGACACTTTATTTGTTGGCTTAGCACTGGATGACGAAAACGAATTCAGCCAAACCGACGAGCGTATCGCCACTTGGTGCGAGCAGGTTAAGGCCGAGTTCGAGCTGTGAACGACACCCCAGATACGGGCCCCGCGACGCTGCGCTGGGACGACGACGGGCAGCCGTTATCCAGTATTTATGGCGACTTCTATTTTTCTCGTTACGACGGGCTGGCCGAAAGCCGCTACGTCTTTTTAGACGGCAATGATTTGCCCAAGCGCTTTAACGCCCTGAGCAGCGACAACACCCAGCGCACTTTTACCATCGCCGAAACCGGATTTGGCAGCGGCTTAAATTTTTTAGCCAGCTGGCAGCTGTGGCGTGAGCATCCGCGCGGCAATCATCGGCTGCACTTTATCTCCGTCGAGCAACACCCTTTAACACCGCACGATTTAACCCGCACTTTAACCCCCTGGCCCGAGCTCGCACCACTAACCGAACAACTGACGGCGCAGTACCCCGTTTTTATTGGGCGCGGCATTCAGCGTTTACACTTTAGCGACAACGTGAGCCTCACCTTAATTACTGATGACGCCAACCGCGGCTTGCAATCGCTGTTATGGCCCGAGCTTTCGAGCGCCGGTGTTACGCGACAACCCCGTGTCGACGCTTGGTTTTTAGATGGTTTCTCTCCCAGTAAAAACCAAGCGATGTGGAGTGAAGAATTATTTTCGACCATCGCCTCACTGTCTGGGCCTAACACCACCGCTGCGACCTTTAGCGCTGCCAGCGTCGTCAAGCGCGGGTTTAAAAGTGCGGGCTTTACGGTGACTATCGAGCCTGGCTATCGAAAAAAACGCGAGATGGTTACCGCAGCAAGAGCGTCCCGCCCTGAGACAGTCGCACCCGCGTGCGAAAGAGCATCTGAGCTTTATTATCAGCAAGCCACTCACCGGGCAAGCAACGAGCTAACCGCACTGGTTATCGGGGCAGGCCTCGCAGGCAGTCACACCGCACGGGCATTGGCCGAGTCGGGCTGGCACGTAACCGTACTGGAACAGCACACGCCCGCCAGCGGAGGTTCCGGCAACCCGCAGGGTTTACTGTATGCGCGCTTAAGCCATAGGCGCGAAACCTTGCCGCGGTTTAACTTGCACGCGCTGATGTACGCCCAGCGGCATTATCAAAGTTTTTGGCGCAATCAACCTAATGGCGGTGAGCAGTGCGGGCTGCTGCAGCTCGCCAATAACGATAAGCAAGCCGCTGCGCAGCGCCAAGTGGTTACCGCGCTGCACCACCCCTCTGCGTTAGTTCAGTCTGTTGATGCCGCCGAGGCGAGCCACCTAAGCGGCGTGACGCTTGCGCAAGGCGGGCTGTACTTCCCCGATTGTGGCTGGCTCGACCCGCGCCAGCTATGCGCAGAGCGGCTCGATCACCCCAACATAAAAGTGCACAGCAACCAATACGTGCACGAGCTAAAACAAATCGAGGGACACTGGCACGCGCTGACCGGTACAGCCAATAGCAGCAGCATTGGCCATGCTGCCATTGCCGTTGTTGCCTGCGCCGAACGCAGTGGACAGTTATCACAACTAGCGCCACTGCCATTAAAGCCCATTCGCGGCCAAATCAGCAGCCTCTGCGCCACCGCCAAGAGCGTCAAGCTTAAAACCGCGCTGTGCGCCAAAGGTTATTTAGCACCCGCCCATGGAGGCGAGCACAGTCTGGGAGCGACATTCAATTTAGGCGAAAATAACTTGGCGCTAAACCCGCAAGACCACCAATGCAACCTTGAGCATTTAAACGAACTGGGGGAGCATGTAAGCGCAGCATTTAACCACCCAACCGTAAATGCTGTCACAGGGGGCCGGGCGGCATTTCGCTGCACCACGCCCGATTACCTACCTGTGGTTGGTCCGGTGCCCGATTACCCCGCCCTCAAGCGCGAGTGCGCAGCCTTAGGCCGCAACGCTAAAGCCGTGATCGAGACTCCGGCCAGTTATCACAGTGGCTTATATGTTAACTGCGGTCACGGCTCTCGCGGGCTGGCCTATATACCACTGTGCGCGCAACTGCTTACCGATATTATTAACCGTGAGTGCGCTCCCCTAGACGCGCCGTTAGCGCAAGCGCTGCACCCCGCGCGTTTTGCGCTGCGCGATCTTATTCGCGGCCGCCAGACAGAGTCTCATCATTAGACGGCAACATAACTTGCGAGCCACTGCCGCAGGCAATCACCGTGCGCATGGCCGTCTCGACGCTAACCTCTGGCAGCAGCACCACGCAGTCGGCAGGTAAGTGATACACAAAACCCGACGTGGGAATCGGCGCTGTCGGCACATAAACGGTGTAATCACCCGAGCTGTGCTCTGCGGTGACGATCCCCGTCACTGACACCGGACTTTGCGCCCCCATAATATAAGCGCGACACACTTTGCCGTTAAGCAGCGAAGCATTGCCCTCGCCGCCCATCACCTGCGTCACCATTTCGCGAATGGTGCTATAGCCGGGTGCCAAACGAGAAAATAACCCGTCAATTTTACTGTGCAACCAACCGCCGACACTGGTTTTTACCAATAAACCAATGGCAAAGCACACGCCCAAGACCAGTGCAAAACTGAGCACATCAGCGCTGTGCTCACCGATGGTGATATAGTGAGCCAACCAGCGGCTCAAGGGGGCAATAATAGTACCCACCACTCCCACTAGCCACTGCACCAAAAACACAAAAATGGTCATAGGCAGCACCACTGCCAAACCACCGAGCAGGGTTAATATCAGAAACGAGCGAACGCGAGACATAAACGAGCCTTAAATAGATGTTTACGAGAGCAAGTTCAGCCATTATGGCCAACTCCCAAGAACCAGACGATTTACCGCACCCTCAACGTCATAATCGGCCCCGCAAGAAGCGCTGGCAGTATCCCGTCGCTTACCTACTGCTGGCGCTGGTCAGCCTAGCTAACCCCGTCAGCCATGCCGATCCCGCCGACCAAGCGCCGGTAAAACTTAACTACCAATTGCTGCAAAGCCGGCCCCTCAAGTCACCCTTTTTTACTCAGGGGCTGGAAATCCACGAGGGGCAACTACTGCAAAGCAGTGGACTTTACGGCAAATCCAAATTAGTTAGCCGTCCGCTAAATGATACGGCAGTTACCGCCGGCGCGACATGGCAACACGCGTTAAACAAGCAATACTTTGCCGAAGGCTTAACCGTGTTTAATAACACGGTCTACCTACTAAGCTGGCGTGAGCAAACCCTGTGGCGCTTCGATGTCGCCACGGGCAAGCTTCTTGGCCGCAACACTTACCAAGGTGAAGGCTGGGGCCTCACTAACGACCAGCAACATCTTATTCGCTCCGACGGCAGCGATACGCTGTTTTTTCACGATCCAGAGACGCTCGATCTTAAGTACCGATTACAAGTCACACGCAATGGCCAAGCGGTTAAAAACATCAACGAACTGGAGTTCGCCCAAGGCTTAATTTGGGCCAACATATGGTTTAGCAGCGAGATCATCGCCATTGATCCGGCCAGCGGGGCCGTTAAGGCGGTAGTGGATATTGCCGAGTTTGCCAAACGCGAGCGGGCGCGTAACCCGGACCCAAATGCCGTCGCCAATGGGATTGCTTTTGATAGCCGCAACAAAAGCTTTTGGGTGACGGGCAAACACTGGTCACAGCTGTATCAACTGCACATCGACACTGATGCGTTAACCCGGCCTTTAAGTAAGGGCCAACACCCTTAACTGAGAGCCATAAAAAAAGCGCCCAAACTACAGGCGCTCATTTTACGTAATACTGGGGTTCTTATTCAGGCGTGACGTTTTCAGCCTGCGGGCCTTTTTGCCCTTGAGTTACTTCAAACGTTACCTTCTGGCCTTCGGTTAGGGTTTTAAAGCCGGAGCCAACAATAGCCGAGAAGTGTACAAACACGTCCTGACCACCTTCACCCTCAATAAAACCAAACCCTTTGGACTCATTGAACCACTTAACCACACCGGTACTTTTTGACATATCAATAACCTTTGCCGGCCCAAGCCGGATTATGCTCCATAGAAAACTCAAGCCTGCCACACACCACAGGCCAGAGAAACTTACTATAAACCGGCTTTTTGGTGACTGTAAAGGTGCAAACCATCGACACGCTGGGGTTAAATCCACACGGTAGATAACGTAATATAGCCAATCGCTCCCAGTCGTTATCAGGTTACCCGACATGCGCCGCGCCGCCGGTAGGCAGCCCGGTATGACAGGCTTTACGTCGCGGACCTAACCCAATGAGAAACAGCCATGACCAATAGCACCGCCCGCTTAAACGCTACACTACAAGCTTTTGACGATGCCAACCGCCAAGATCCAAACCTTGAGACCGACCTGGACGGCAAGCAACGCCCCAAAGAGCTGCTGTACGCCGAGCGCATGAGCGCTGAATTGGCCGCGTTTGCCCCCCAGGCCAGCGATGAATTGCAGCTGGCCGCGCGCGCGCAACACATTGAACGCTGGGTTATTCCCCGCGCCGATTACCCGATGGACCGCTCGGGATACAAGCGCTGGCGCGTCACCTTGGGGCAACATCACGCCGACCGCGCCTGCGCCATCATGCGCGAGCACGGCTACCAAGATGAAAGCTGCGAGCGAGTTGCCACCATGCTGCAAAAAAAGCAGCTAAAGCGCGACGCTGAAGTCCAAGCGCTAGAAGACGTCATCTGCCTAGTGTTTCTGCGCCACTACTTAGATGACTTTGCCAGCAAGCACACCGAAGAAAAGTTGATTGATATTATTCGCAAGACTTGGAACAAAATGTCCGAAGCAGGCCACGCCAGCGCACTCGAAATCGATTTACCGCCTCATTTACAGCAACTGGTAGGCAAAGCGCTAGGCGCTTAATCGGACTTTTACAACCAAAGAGAATAAATCACGCAGATATCAGCCCAGAAACCCATAAAAATACAATATTTTTCCGCCAGGCCTTGACCTAAGAGGCAATCTACTTTATACCAAAAGTGTGATCGTCATAACAAAAATGATAAACAAGAAGGCCGTCTTATGAAAAACTTGCTACTACCGATAGTCCTGCTGCTTATGGCACTGGCCGGCAGTCAGGTAAATGCGTGCGATGAGGACTGCAAACGCAAGCAAGCTATGGAACAGCACAATGTCGAATTCCCAAGTTACCTCAACGCAAAATTTTGCGAGACAACCAGCGTCGACTTTCTGCTGCGCGATTACGCCAGCCTAGAGAAGTACCGTAATGATCGTCTGCCAACGGGTCACAAAGGGGGGATGAACAATATTCGAAAAATGCTTGAGCAGCGCAAAGAGTGGTTGACCGAATGTGACGACTACTTGCGCCTAACCGAGCAAGGGCGAGTATTTTACAACGCCGAAACAACCCAAACCGTTTTTGCCGCCATCGACAAAGTCACCACAGAGCTAAACGCCTTGGTGTACAACGGCAGCCAAGAGGTTATCGTCACAAACGGTCTGGATATTGCCGAGCAAGACTTCGATAAAATGCTCACAGTGTTAGATCAACACAAAACCAACCTGCAGCTGCGCGGCCAGCTGGTCATTCGTTAATCCAACCGACCGGTTTAGTCGCTGACACGCTCACGCTTTTTCAGCGACAAAACCGCGCGTTTGGGCTTATCGGGGTTGTCGGCAAACATCTTTGCCTTTTGCTCCAGATCTTGCACCGTGCGGCTTTTTACCTTAACGCTGGTACCTTCATCGCGCTCGCGTGCGATTGGTGCGCCACTTTCAGCGGCGGCATTGGCTAAAGCCTCAACGCCACAGCGTAACAGCCGCGCCTGATCGATAAAGTTTAGGCTTTTGGGGAAGTGGCTCGGGTCAACCGACGACGGATTGCGCGGATCGCCCTCGACTCGGATGATACAACCGCTGCTATGGCGCGCTTCGCCCGCTGGCAAATCGACGTCCCAGGATTCAAAATCCATTGCTTTGACCTTTTCTGCTACAAATAAACCCCATCGAGCAAGCCGACCGCTTAGGGGATGAAAGAGGGTATCCGGCAATTGTGACACTTTCGCGACAATCGCACCAGAGCTAGGTATTAGCCAGCCGTTCGGCGATTTTTTTGCCGGGCAGGCGGCTCCGCTCCCAAATGCACTTCATTGCGCGCCTTAGCCAACTCCATTTGTTTTTGTCGCTCGGCAAATCGGGTTTTCTGCTCATCGCTTAAACTGTGATGACAACGAGGGCAGCACACGCCCTTCATATACAGCTCGGAGGCCATTTCATCTTCAGTGATAGGATGGCGGCAGCCGTAACACTGGTCAAACGAGCCGCGCTCCAGATCGTGATTGACCGCCACACGGTTATCAAACACAAAACACTCGCCGCGCCACAGGCTCTCGTCGGCCGGGACCTCTTCGAGGTACTTTAAAATCCCACCCTCTAGATGGTACACCTCGTCAAACCCCTGCTCTTTCATGTAAGCCGTGGCCTTCTCACAGCGAATACCACCGGTGCAAAACATCGCGACTTTTTTGTGCTCGGCGGGGTTTAGATTGTCTTTAACGTAAGCGGGAAACTCGCGAAACGTCTCCGTCTCGGGGTCTATCGCGCGCTCAAAGCTGCCAATGGCATACTCGTAATGGTTGCGCGTGTCCACCACCAGCACATCCGGGTCGCTGATTAATGAGTTCCAGTCTTGCGGTTTTACATAGGTGCCCACGATCTGTTTGGGGTCGATACCCTCGACCCCCATGGTGACAATCTCTTTTTTCAGTTTTACCTTCATACGGTAAAACGGCTGTTCGTCATAGAGCGACTCTTTGTGCTCGATGTCAGCAAAGCGGCTGTCGCTTTTTAAGTAATCCAGCAGCGTATCGATACCTGCGCGCGAGCCGGACACGGTACCGTTGATACCTTCTGCGGCCACCAACAAAGTGCCTTTTATACCCAAACGATCACACTCGGCTCTAAGAGGGACGCTAAGCGCCTCGTAATCGGGAAGCTCAACAAATTTGTACAGCGCAGCGACAACATACTGATTCATAAGAAAAACAATTACCTAAAAGCTGCCCAGGACGGGCGGATTAAAATCGCGAGCATTATAACCGCTTGTTTTTTGTACAGCCAGCATTTTTGCCACTAGTACCGCTGTGTTTGCCCGCCCGACTATTGGCGGTATTAGCGCTTGCCGCCCCCTAAACAGTGGGGTGAATCGGGCACGTTTTGCTCGGCCGCCCACTCATCAGGGCTAAAGGTGTGCAGCGCCAGCGCGTGCACCGGCCCTTTTAACTGCTCGGTGAGCGCGCTATACACCAACTGATGGCGTTGCACTTGGCGCTTGCCCTCCAGCGCTTGGCTTACCAAGGTAACCTTAAAATGGGTCTCCGAGTTGGGCGGCACGCTGTGCATATGACTTTCGTTAACCACCCTTAAGTAAGCCGGGCTAAATTGTTCGGTTAACGCCTGCTCAATACTGGCTTGTACGGGGTTCATCACGCCTCCACTAACGCAAAATTGCAGCCGCCATTGTACCTCAGGGACGGGCCTGCGCGTTTAGTGATATTCACTGTGATCATCGGGAATACTCGCCGCCTCTTCCAACTCAGAGGCCAAACGCTGGCTCTGGGTTGCGCGGGCGGCAGACCAACGCGCCACCAGTAAGTACACCACCGGCGTCAAAAACAGTGTAAACACGGCGGCGATACCTAGACCACCAAACACCACCCAGCCAATAGCGCGTCGGGCTTCGGCGCCGGGGCCGGCACTCAAAATCAACGGCAGCCCACCCAACACCGTGGACATCATCGTCATCACAATCGGGCGCAATCGCACGGCGGCGGCCGTTTGCACCGCTTGCAGTACCGAGCGGCCCTGATCGCGCAGCTGATCGGCAAACTCCACCAATAAGATGCCGTTTTTGGCCATCAGGCCAATTAACATCACCAAACCAATTTGCGAGTAGACGTTAATACTGGTGCCCGTTAGCAGCAGCGCTACGATAGCCGCAGCAATACCAAAGGGCACGGTTAACATTACAATCACCGCACTGGTAAAGCTTTCAAACTGAGCACAGAGCACCAAGAACACCACTAACAGTGCAATGATATAGGTCACAGTGACCTCGTGTGCAGTTTCATCCAGGGTCTCGGCCTCGCCTAAAAAGATCAAGCCAATCCCCGGCGGTAACTCACGCTCGGCCAATGCACGTAAATCGTTGACCGCCGACTGCAGCGGATAGCCACTGTCGAGGTTTATGTCGATTTCAATAGCGCGCCTTTGTTTGTGCCGATCCAGCTCCGCCGCTACTGCGTGCTCGCTTAAGGTCACCACCGACGACAATGGCAGTAGACGCCCATCGCGGGTGCTAACAAACAAATTAACCAGATCGCCCGGATCATTAATTTGATTGCCGGACGACTCCAAAATAATCGGAATCGCCTCATCCTCGACACTTAAATCAACCAAGTCGTAACCATCGACCATCGCCCGCAAAGTCGCGGATATGTTGTCCAGCGGGATATTTAAGTCCGATGCTCGGCGCCGGTCGATGGTGACAGACAGCTGGGGTTGAGTCGGCTGGAACTGAACATCAGGCTGCGAAAGGTTAGGCAACTGCTCTTCGATCGCGCGCGCAAAACTTTCTGCCGCGACAAAAATTTCATCGTAATCGCTACCGACTAGGGCTACGTCTATGCCCCCGCCGCCGTTCCATAAGCCAAGGCTGTTGGTACTGGAAACCCTGACAAAAGCGCCGGGGATTTCACTCATTGAGCCACTTAGCTCGTCCATCATCTCTTGCTGTGTGCGACGGCGAGCTTCCCAATCGGCCAGCGGTAAAATCACCCGGCCGCGGTTAGGATCATAGCGACCCACAATCGAAAATAACTGCGTCGCCTCACCGGAATCCAGCAGCGGTTGCACCCGGGCCTCCATCGCGTTGACTTGGCGCTCAGTGTATTCAAGCCCGGTGCCATCGGGGCCGGTGGCATCGACGTAGATAACACCGCGGTCCTCCTCCGGCAATAATTCCTGAGGAATAAACTGGTACAACAATGCACTGCCGGCAATAGCCAATACCGCAGCAATCACCGCGATCACACTATGGCGCAGAACCAACGCAAGCGCGCGCGAGTACGCCTTTGCGATACGATTACCAAAGCTCTGCAGCCGGTCGCGTATCGGGTGCGATTCGTTACTGCGCTCCGGCACAATACGCGCCGCCATTGCCGGCACTAGCGACAACGCAACAAACGAAGATATCCCCACCGCAAACGCCAACACAAAACCAAACTCACGGAACAAGCGCCCCGCGGTACTGGGCAGCATCGCCACCGGTACAAACACTGAAATCAACACCGCCGTGGTGGCAATCACCGCGAAGAAAACCTGCCGGGTGCCGAGCACTGCAGCCGCCCGCGCACCGAGACCTTGATGGCGGCGGCGCTGAATGTTCTCTAGCACCACAATTGCGTCATCCACCACCAAGCCGGTGGCCAACACCAGCGCCAATAACGTCAAAATATTGAGCGAGAAACCCATGGCCCAGATAGCCGCAACCGTGCCGATCAAAGCCACCGGTATCGCCACACTGGGGATCAAGGTCACCCGAAACGAGCCAATAAACAACCAGATGGTGATAATAACGATGCTGACCGTCAGCAATAAACTAAACAGCACTTCGCTCATTGAGCCTTTAATAAACTTGGAGCTATCTTCCGTTACCACCAACTCAAAATCATTAAAGCGCTCGTTCAAACGCCCGACCGCCTGATGCACACGCTCGGCGATCTCCAGGGTATTGGATTGCGACTGACGCACCACCCCTAGCCCCACCACCGGCAGGCCATCGAGCCGCACATAAGACTCGGCGTCTTCCGGCGCAAAAAACACCTGAGCCACATCGGCCAAGCGGGTATTGCCTTCAATCACAATACTTTGCAGCTCGCGCTCGGTCACCGCCGAGGCATCGGCGCGTACCAGCAACTCCAAATCGCCCGAGCGAAAACTTCCGGAGGGTACATCGAACGGAGCTTGACGCAGGGCATCGGCCACATCTGTGACGCCCAAACCAAAGCTTGCCAAACGGATCGGGTCCATCACCACCCGCAGAATTTTTTGCCGCTGACCAAACAGAACGACATCGGCCACGCCGTCAATGGAAACAAGCTCGGGAATCAAATCCTTCTCGGCGCGGCGGGTTAACTCCAGCTCCCCCATTTGCTCGCTGACCAGCGCTAGGTTGATAATCGGATTGGCGTTAGGATCGGCCTTGACCACCGTCAAAGATTCCATATCCGGCGGCAAATCCCGCTCGACCCGACTTACCGCCTCACGAACATCCGAGGCGGCACTGTTTAAGTCGGCATTGGGTGAGAACTCGACATGCAGGCGAAAGTTATTCTCTTCACTGGACGAGCGAATATTGCGAATGCCAGATACCCGTGCCACCGCGCCCTCGACAATACTGGTGACCTCGGCATCCATGGTTTCGGGCGAGGCGCCGGGGTATACACCGCGCACGGACACCTGCGGTCGGTCGACGTCCGGCAACTCGCGCACCTCGACCGCCATAATCGCCGCCAGCCCGGCAATGGCAATTAAGAGATTCAATACCAGAATAAGAATCGGGCGCCGGATGCTTAGGCTGGCCAAATCCTCTTTATGCAGCGAACCAGAAGTATCACTCACCGCTCACCTCTTTATTCTCGGCGGCATCTGAGGCTGCGGTATTAGAGGACTGACTGTTTAACTCGCGCACTTCGGCAACCTTAACCGGTTGACCTTCACGAACCATTTGAATGCCTTCCAGCACAACCAACGCACCATCTTGCAACTCGCTGTTCACCAAAACTTCACCCGCGCGGCGCTGAACGATGGTCGCTAGTTTTCGCTTAGCCACGCCATTCTCAATGGCCCAGACAAACGAGCCACGCGCTCCCCACTGCAAGGACACCTCGGGCACCAGAACATAAGTATTACCGGTCAGCGATAAAGCGATACGAAAGCTCATCCCGGGGCGCAGTAAATCTGCACTGTTATCCACATGAGCTCGCACCTTAAAGGTCCGCTCATTCTCATCGACCCGACTGTCGATTGAGACCACCTGCCCCTGCGCCGTTACCGAGTTTTCGCGCCAGGTCGCAAGCTCAATGCTTTGGCCCGGCTGGATCTGACCCAACAACAACTCCGGCAAAGCAAAGGTCACCAACAATACACTGCGATCATCAATGGTGGTGATCACAGTGCTGTTATCAACCCAGGCGCCCGGATCAATATCACTTAAACCAACGTAACCGGCAAATGGGGCCACCACCTTTTGGTATTCCAAGTCGACACGGGCGCGATCAACGGCAATTTGTGCGCGCGCCACCGCACTTTCGGCGTCGTCGAGCGCCGACTCTGTTACCGCGCCGCTGTCTTTGGTTTGACGGTAACGGGTTAACAAGCGCTCGGCATCGGCCAGTTCGACCTCGGCGTTGCGCAGCGCCAGCGCTTCATCGCGGGCATCCAAGCGCAACAACACCTGCCCTTCGGTAACTTTTTGTCCGGGCTCGATACCCACCTCGGTCACCTGCCCCGCCACGCGGGGACGCACGGCAACCGACTGCAGCGCACGGGACGTACCCACGGCCTCAACATTCACTTGCTCGGCACTTAACGCGACCTTGGCAGCAATCACTGGTCGCGCTTTAGAACCACCAGCGCCGGGCTTAAGGGTGGCCTCGTCAGTGCAACCGGCCAAAAACCACAGTGAGGCAAAAGCGAGTAATAGTTTGCCACGCATACACACAGGTAAACGGGTCGACGGTTTATTGGGCACAGAGGCACTCCAAATCTAGGCCCTTATCACAGAGCATTATTAGTAATAAAACTATTTTACGGGTGGGAATGAGAAGTTACACACGAAACAGGTA
This sequence comes from Gilvimarinus japonicus, assembly GCF_042847215.1. Lineage (GTDB taxonomy): Bacteria > Pseudomonadota > Gammaproteobacteria > Pseudomonadales > Cellvibrionaceae > Gilvimarinus > Gilvimarinus japonicus. Next base: position 1,082,702 of record NZ_AP031500.1, on the reverse strand, counting down.
AGGAACTGTAAATATCCTACCACTCCAGGCGAGCACAGCTGAGCGCTGCGCTAGAGCCGAAACCTTACACTGCGGTCTGGGACTCCGGCTGGCCCGATTTGGCCGGGCCGCCAATTCGCTCACGCAGGTGTTGCACAGCCCAATAAAATAGCGGAATCAACAAAGTGCCCAACACAGAGGCCGCCAGCATACCGCCAAACAC